>JBGSIP010000239.1:0-2910 GCA_041742495.1 Planctomycetaceae bacterium | reverse complement strand
CCCCCCCGCCGCCGCCGCCCCGTCCACCCGCAGGCTGGCGCGCGATTTGGGCGTGGATCTGTATCTGGTGACGGGCAGCGGTCCCGGTGGCCGCATCACTCAGGAAGATGTGCAGAACTACGTCAAGAATATTCTGACCGGGAAAGCACCCGGTCCGCATGCCGCACCCGCCGCGGGCGGAGCGCTGAAGGCTCCTCCGCTCCCCGATTTCTCGAAGTTCGGCAAAGTCGATCGCGAACCGCTGAACAAAGTGGGCAAGACCGCGGCCATTGGCCTGTCGATTTCGTGGAACACCATTCCACACGTCACGCAACACGACTACGCCGACATCACGGAATTGGAAGCAGCCCGGCGGCACTTCCTGGCCGGGCGCGGCAAGGATGGCCCGAAGGTCACCATGACCGCCATCGCCATCAAGGCGATTGTGACGGCGATGAAGGTGTTTCCCAAGTTCAACGCCAGCTTCGACGCCGAGACGATGGAGATTGTCTACAAGCGCTATTTCCACGTCGGTGTGGCTGTCGACACCGACAATGGCCTCCTCGTGCCCGTGGTCCGCGACGCCGACAAGAAGACCATTCTGCAAATTGCCGACGACGTCACCGACATTGCCAACAAGGCCCGTGATCGCAAGCTGACCATCGAACAGATGACCGGCGGCTGCATCACCATCACCAACCTGGGGGGCATTGGCGGTACGTTCTTCACGCCGATTGTGAACTATCCGGAAGTCGCCATTCTCGGCATGTCGCGCTCGCGAAAAGAACTGGTACTGGTGGATGGCAAGCCGCAGGAACGACTGATGCTTCCGTTGTCGCTGTCGTACGATCACCGCGTGGTGAACGGAGCCGATGCGGCGCGGTTCGTTGGTAAACTGACGACCCTGCTGTCTGATCCATTCACACTCTTGGCCGAGTGCTAATCGAACCGTCCAGGCAGGGTGACCATCGGTCCGGCGGCCAGGCTGCAGGACCGCCGCAGGACCAGGTCACCACCGCGCCAGGCCAGACTCCGCAGGCAGCTGCGGCCCAGACGGCCGGCGACGGACACCCGTGAGCTGAAACATTTCGCCGAGCGATCCCGGCGACCACCTACCAGAGACTGGCTGGAAGCAAACATCATGGCCATTGAATCTCCCGTCCATGCCGAAGTTGTTGTCATCGGGGGCGGTCCCGGCGGTTATCCCGCGGCCTTTGAAGCCGCCGATCACGGCAAACAGACCGTGCTGGTCAGTGACGACGTGGCACTGGGGGGAGTGTGCCTCAATCGCGGCTGTATTCCCTCCAAGGCCTTGCTGCATGTCTCCAAACTGATCAACGAAACGCACGAAAGCGGCCAGTGGGGCATCCACTACCCCGCACCGGAGATCAATCTCGATCAACTGCGCGATTTCAAAAACAAAGTGGTCACCGGGCTGACGGGCGGCATTGGCCAATTGGCTAAGTCGCGCGGAGTCACCGTGGTTTCCGCACGGGCTACGTTTCTCGACTCGCGCACGCTGCTGCTGACGGGCCACGATGGCAGTACCAGCCGCATGACGTTCGATCACGCCATCATCGCCACCGGTTCGACACCAACTGTGCCGCCGATGTTCAGGATTGGCGATGACCGAGTCATGGATTCGACCGGGGCTTTGGCGCTGTCAGATATTCCCGTGCGCCTGCTGGTGGTTGGCGGCGGCTATATCGGACTTGAGATGGGGTCCGTCTACGCCGCCTTGGGCAGCGCGGTGACGG
Organism: Planctomycetaceae bacterium; assembly: GCA_041742495.1. Lineage (GTDB taxonomy): Bacteria > Planctomycetota > Planctomycetia > Planctomycetales > Planctomycetaceae > JBGSIP01. Next base: position 1,174 of record JBGSIP010000239.1, on the reverse strand, counting down.
TGGTGGAAATGACGGGGGGTCTGCTGCCGGGGGCCGATCGCGATCTTGTGAAGCCACTGCAAAAAATTCTCAGCACGCGTATGGACGCGATTCACCTCAACACCAAGGTTGCAGGACTGAAGGCGACCGCCGATGGCATCGAAGCGACACTCGAAGGGGAAGGAGTCCCCCCGACCATGACCTTTGACCGCGTGCTCATTTCGATTGGCCGCCGCCCCAGTTCTCAGGGGCTGGGCCTCGAGAACACACGCGTGGCCGTGAATGCCAAGGGCTTCATCGAAGTCAACGTCAAACGTCAAACGACCGAGCCGCATATCTACGCCATTGGGGATGTCGCCGGCGAACCCATGCTCGCTCACAAGGCGACGCGCGAAGCCAAGGTGGCCGTTGAAGCACTGCTGGGAGAGCCCGCCGCATTCGACTGCGTGGCGATTCCGGCGGTCGTCTTCACCGATCCCGAACTCGCATGGTGCGGACTAACCGAAAACGAAGCGAAGGCACAGAATCGTGAAGTGACGGTCGCTCGCTTTCCTTGGGCCGCCTCGGGCCGCGCGCAAACCATTTCGCGGACAGAAGGTCTGACCAAGCTGATCTTTGACCCTAAGACCGAGCGCATTCTGGGCATGGGCATCGTCGGCGCGGGAGCCGGTGAAATGATTGCCGAAGGGGTGCTCGCGGTGGAGACAGCGGCCGTAGCCCGCGACATCGCCCAAAGCATCCACGCCCATCCGACTCTATCGGAAACGGCGATGGAAGCCGCCGAACAGGTCTTTGGCCAGTCGACACACTACTTCCGCGCCAAGCGATAGACGGCCCCTAAGGCCATCTTCCGCAGGCAGGCACGCAATCGGCCTGCGACCACCCGCGGGCCAGTTCCCTTCAACCACGGTCTGGCCCGCACCACCGCCGCAAACTACATCGCGGCGGGAAAGCGATCAATGACCATGACCTCTTCCAGCGGGAGTTGTCCACCGCGGGGATTGGCAGGCTTGATCGGCTTGCCGATCGTGATCAGCATCCCGATGAGATGCTGTGGCGGCAGTTGGATGATGTTTGCCACTTTGACGGGATCGAAGCCGACCATCGGGCAACTGTCATACCCCATCGCACGGGCCGCCAGCATGATCGTTTGAGACACGATCCCCACCGATCGCAGGGCCTCATCACGCTGCAG
>JBGSIP010000238.1:0-2143 GCA_041742495.1 Planctomycetaceae bacterium | reverse complement strand
CGGGTGTGGGTGACGCCGGAGGAAGTCGCAGCGATTGCGCAGTATCTCGACAAGCCGCTGGGTGAGATTCGCCTGTTTCACACGCGACCAGTGCCCGGCGGGACATCGCTGACGGAATTTGCCAACGGGGACTGTACGTTCTTCGATCCGCAACAGCGGCGCTGTCGCATTTATCCCGCGCGACCCGTGCAGTGCCGCACGTGGCCGTTCTGGAATTCCAATTTGGCCACCCCGGAGGCCTGGGCCGCCACGTGCGAAAGCTGTCGTGGGGCGGGCGTGGGGCCACTGGTGTCACTCGCGGATATTCGCGCTCAGGCCGATCTGCGCGATCTGTAACCTGCTGCTTGTCCTGCGTGCGCAGCGCGCCCCCTTCGCCCGTGCGACAGAAGACCAGACATGACTGAACCTCCGGCCACATCGCCGACCAGTTTTCCATTGTGGCATCACGAGTTAGAGCAAATCATGCACGCTACCGATGCCGCTGTGGCGGCAGTGCACCCGGTGTGTGAATTGAGCGGTCGCTGCTGCCGGTTTGCGGAATACGGTCACGATCTGTTTCTCTCGCAACTCGAAGCCCGCTATCTGCTGCAGGCGGGTCGCCCCGATCCGGCCACGCTGTCGCCGGCTGGCTGCCCGTATCAGGTTGGCAAGCTCTGCACGGCGCGCGAGTTTCGCCCGCTGGGTTGTCGCACGTATTTCTGCGATCCCTCCTATGCCGAGCGGATGCCGGAGATCACCGAAGTGTCGATTCGCGCACTCAAGCAGATGCATGATCGACTCGAAATTCCGTGGCGTTACGCCCGGCTGGACCGGGCGTTGGCGATCGCCCTGGAGGAAACCGCATAGGGCTGACGGCGGGTCGTTGGCGACGCCGCGCTGGCTGTCAAGTGTGCGGTTTCCGGTCGCCCCCCTTGACAGTAAGTTCAATCAGAACTTACCCTTGGGACGTTCGACGGCCCCCCGAGGCCGACTGGCATCCTCAGCCGACGCACACCCCCGCGGGAGCGCGAAGTCGTGACCAAAAAAGAAATCGTCAAGCAGATCTCCGACGAATTGGGCCTCACTCAGCTCAAGACCAAGGAAATCGTGCAGAAGACGTTTGAAGCGATCATCGACACCTTGGTCGAAGACGAACGGCACCGCATCGAACTGCGCAACTTCGGTGTGTTCGAAGTCAAACGCCGGGCCGCCCGCAAGGCTCGCAATCCGCGCACCGGCGAGCGGGTTGACGTATCTGCCAAGTACGTGGTGACGTTCAAGCCGGGCAAGGAAATGGAAGAGCGGGTCCGCCAGATGGAAGAAGCGGAAAACCGCAAGGCTGCCTTGGCCCGCACCAATCGTGGAGCCGAATCGGCTGCTTTCCTCGATATGACTGGTATGACTTCTGATTCGTCCTACGGCGACTAGTTACCCACTTCCGCGACAGTGTCCCGCCGAGTGGATTTGGCGTAAGTCATTTGCGAAAAACGGTTTGTGGTGATGCGTTCCCGGCGGGTCGCCGCGCCTTGCCAAGGGCCAGAGCGTTTGTCGATTGGCCCTGCATTTTTTCTCCGCCGGCCCTGTGCTGGTTTCCTGCGACTGGCGTGGATTCCGCGCGAGCGGTGGAATCCGCAAAGTCCGAAAAACCCGCATTTCCGGCAGCGCAGGATTAAGTTCTCCAGCTTCTCGCGCCGATAAGTGTCAGGACGGGTCCGGAAGTGTCTCCCGTAGACATTCCGTCCCTGCGTCAAAGTGGGCCTTGGCCTCCGGTATCGACTGCGGTACTCGGGTTCGAGGCAGACTTCCGCCTGCCCCCCCTCCCGTGCAATCTGGCGTTGCTGTCCGAGGAGCTGACGATGCGACGACGACTGATCCTGGCCTCCCTCCTGATCTGCGTGACGATGGCCCAATCGGGCTGTTTCGTGCCGATCTGGTCATCTTCTCCAGACCGCCGTGCCCGCCAGCTCATCTTCCAGTCGGAAGGCCTGCGTCACATTCCGGATATCTGGGAACGCATCTGGGGTCTGGAAATGCCAGACCTGGCCACTCCCTATCGCACCCATGGTGGCGTGATCTAGTCCCGGGCGACGGTCTGGTTCGCCGGGCATGTCAGGCGATGGCTGGACTCAGCCGGTGCCTCTCCCGGTGATCTGTGACCATGGCC
>JBGSIP010000237.1:0-2169 GCA_041742495.1 Planctomycetaceae bacterium | reverse complement strand
CTGCATTTCCACGAGTGCCCCGGATTCCGCCCGCGGCAGCACCCGCCGCGCGACGCGCGCGACGACATGAAAGATGAATGGCAGTGACAACACGACGGCGAGCATGATCAACAGCGATCCCGCCCACCCCCACGCCTGCAGTTCGCTGGCCATGCGCGCCAGCGACGAATGCGTCTCGCCACCGAGTGTCCAAGGCAGCATCGGCAGCAGGGCCAGCCCCAATGCAGCGCCGGTGCCCATCGTGAACAGCGTCTCGTATGTTCCGGTCAACATGGCGAGCCCGAGGCGACGACTCGGCAGTTGCACGATCGGTGCCGAACCAACGGCAGGCCCCGCGGTGTCGTGTTGCAAGGCGTCGCGCTGCTCGGTGCCGCTCTGCAAGGCGGCAGTCTCTAACGCGGGAGCGGGCAGCAGTGCCCCCCGAATCAACAGCGCCGTGGCCTTCCCGGGTACGTACTTTCCCAAATGACCCGCAAAGTGGACTGCGATTGCAGTGCCCCACGGCACGGGCATCCCGTGGCGGGCCAGCAATTCCCGCCACAAACAGGCGGGTGGAATGGCCCCCAGCACGTAGCAGAGACTCGCCATGACGAGCGGCCAGACCGCCAGGCGACTCAGATCGACATTCGACGACTGCCACAGCCCCCACGCATATCGGCCCACACACACGATCACAACGACCGCGAGCACACGGCGAATCCACACTCCTGACCCTACCCACCCGTGGCCGCTGTCGGGTGGACGGGCAGCTTCTGCCGACGGCCTAGCCACGTTGAGACAGCGGGCGGTAGGCTCGGTCGCTTGCTCCGACATAGTTGGAATCGGGGCGGATGATCTTGTTGTTGCTCACCTGTTCGATGACGTGCGCGCACCAGCCGGCAACCCGGCTGGCGGCAAAGACACAGGTGAAGAGATTGCCTGGGATGCCCATGTAGTGCTGCAGGCTCGCCGAATAGAAATCGACATTGCACTGACGCTTGATGGCGGCAACGACCTGCCGTTCGAGTTCGACCGACAACTCGTACCACAGGGGATCACCCTTTTCGGCGGCGAGCTTGGCCGAGAGATGCTTCAGATGCTTCGCGCGCGGATCTTCCACCTTATACACCGCGTGGCCGAAGCCCATGAACTTTCCTTTGGAGTCGACGGTCTTCTGCACGTAACCGGGAATGGCGTCGACAGAACCGACTTCCTGCAGCACCTTGAGCACCGCCGTGTTGGCCCCACCGTGCAGTGGGCCCTTCAGTGCCCCAATCGCTGCCGTCACGCACGAGTACATATCCGTCAGCGTGGCTGCCACGACGCGCGCGGCAAAGGTGCTGGCATTCAGGCCGTGTTCGGCATGCGTGATGAGAATGACGTCCATGGCCCGTTCGGCGTCTGCCGAGGGGACTTCGCCATTGAGCATGTACATGAAGTTGGCGGCATGGCTCAGATCGGTCCGCGGCTCCACCAGCGGCAGACCCGCGGAACAGCGGTGAATGGCGGCAATCATGGTCGCCGTCTTGGCAATCAGGCGAATCGACCGACCGCGAAAGGCTTCGACGGAGGTGTCTTCGGAGAGATCATCATACAGCGACGCCATCGACACGGCCGACCGCAGCGCCGACATGGGATGGTCGGCTTTCGCGATGCGTTCGATCAGGTTCAGCAGTTCCGGAGTCAGCGAGCGCACCGCCGCCAGTTCGTCGCGAAAGGCCGCCAGTTGTGCGGCCGTAGGCAGATCGGTGTTCAGCAGCAGAAACGCCGTCTCTTCGAACGTACTCCGTTCCGCGAGTTCGTCGATGTTGTATCCGCGATAGATCAGGCGGCCCAGATCTCCATCGACATCGCAAATGGTGCTGTCGGCGGCAACGACCCCCTTCAGACCCTTAATCGCGGCAGTGGGCTCCGCAGCCATGGACAAACCTTTTTTGTGTGAAGTGTCGCAGTGGTCAGGGCCGAAAAGGTGCCAGCGCCGGCCATCGACCCTTCACCGCTGTTCGTCCGCCATGTTCTCGGGCCCCTGTCATCGCGGGGACGCCGGTCGGATCGCTCACCGGCGAAGATACTGTTGGAACCCGGAGGCGTCCAGTTTGGGCGCAAAGTCGTCGTGAGAGCCCAGCACGCAGGACACTGTCCCGCCCCGGCGAGCCACCGTCCTGCTCCGGAATGGCATCGCGATCGCAC
>JBGSIP010000236.1:0-4347 GCA_041742495.1 Planctomycetaceae bacterium | reverse complement strand
AGGTCGGTCCCTGCCGGCGGCCAGGTCCACGCCAGCATCAAGATCCCCCTTGGGCCTCGTGGGCGTTGCACGGCCGGCTACACTGACCGTGGGCGATCGTCGGATTCGCCATGGCGCTATTCACTGGCGGGAAGGCAAATTTGATGTCGCTTGAACACACGCCCGGCGTGCCGGAGAGGCCGCAGGGGATTTTGTTGATTGCTCATGGCAGCCGTCGCCCGGCCGCCAATGCCGATCTGGTGACTCTCGCCGACATGGTCCGCGGGAGATGTCCGGATGCCATCGTCACCATTGGCTACCTGGAATTGACGACGCCCAGCATTCCCGACGGTGCTGCAGCCTGCATTGCCGCGGGGGCCGGAGATGTCTGGATGCTGCCGTTTTTTCTCTCGGCGGGCACCCATGTGGCGAGCGATCTGGAAGAGTTTCGCGAGCAGTTCGTCGCCGCGTATCCCGGCCACCAGTTTCGCGTGTGCGGTCCGTTGGGCCTGCATCCGCTGATTGTGGAGGTGTTACTGGCTCGGCTGGCAGAGTCAGACGGCCCCGGCGTGAGCGATGCCGTGTCAGCGTCGCTGTAGGCAGCACGGTGTTCGGTCAGGCGGCAATATCGAGTTGCCGCTTCAACCAGACACGTGGCCTGCGGAAGCGACCGACGTCTTTGGAAGTCGGAGGCCCGGGTGCGCACAATTTTTCGATCCGTCACAATTTTGTCCCGCCGCGCTGCCGCAATTCGACCTACATTTTTCTCAGCGTTGCATCGACTTAGTCTTGGCGATCCGAATCGCCGTCCGTCGCGGCAGGGCGCGGGTGTCCAATTTGCCGCGCGGTGGCTAGCCCTGGATGTGAGGGGGCTGGTCTGGCACGCGGCGGGTCCTTCCATAGAGCGTTCGCATGGCTACCGATCCTTGGAGTCGTCCCACGGTGGATGATCTGCGTGCCGTCCTGGAAAGCATTGGACGCCCTCAGGAAGTCGTGAACCAACGTTCGGTCGACCGGCTGGAGTTGAGTATTCCAGCGGAACTGACGACCGGCCGCGGGAACACGATTGCCGCCATGACGCGCGAAATCAGCCGGACGGGGATCGGCCTGATCCATCGGGGCAACGTCTCGCTGGGCGAAGTCAGCGTGCGGATCGCCAGCGAAACTCGCGAATTCACCTACCGCGTGCAATTGACGTGGTGCGATCCGACCGACAATGGCATGTTCATTTCGGGCGGTCGCTTCCTGATCGATCCGGCGGACGGCAGTTCGGCGTAGCCAGATTCCCGCCGCCCCGCAATGTCACCGCTTTGCTTAGCGGTCGGGCTCCGTTGTGGTCACGGCAGCGCGCAAACACTTTCGCGCACATTGGTTGCCCCTGCGTCGCCGCGCACGCTTGTCCCGTTGCGGCGACGTGATCGGAGCCCGGCTGGCACGCTCTTTGTGTCTGCAGCTGCGCGACGATCGCCTTGTTGTCGCCTTTTTTGTCCGCTGAACCGTCTGCTGCGCGGGCGGGCGCGACTCGGCAGCTCCTCCTTCGGCTCTGCCGGCACAGCATCGAACGCTCCCTGCAGCGACGTTCCTGCCGGTTCCCCCTCCTGCCAAGCTGGCAGTGGCGCCGCGATCGCGGATTGTGGGACGGCTCGTAAGTCTCTATGAAGCAATGTGTTGCAGTGTCTGTTCTGGCGCTGGCACGCCGATTGCTTTGAGCTTGGGCGATCTCAGTGAACCCGCCAAATTGGGTTCGCGGTGCGGATTGACCCTCCGAAATGGCAGTCATTCGCATCTCGTCCCGCCAACACTCGCCGACTGGCTCCACTGATTCGGTTCAGCCGCGATGAGTGAGGGGAGCGTCGGCTGGCCAGGCCGCGTCCGTTGGGGGTCCGGCCGATCGGGCGGGCCCCACACTGAGAATTCAGGCACAGCAAGCGCAGTTATCCAGACCCTCGGGCTGGCCCTGGGGGCCAAGGCTCGGGTTGAACACCATTCTTTGCGAGGAACCACCGTGGCAAAGTTGCTGACCTTCGACGAAGACGCGCGGAAGCAGCTCCTGGAGGGAGTGAGCAAATTGGCGCGAGCCGTCAGTAGCACGCTCGGCCCGCGCGGCCGGAACGTCGTGCTGGACAAGGGCTGGGGCGCTCCCAAAGTGACCAAGGACGGCGTGACCGTCGCCGAAGACATCGATCTGGCCGACCCGTTCCAGAACGCGGGCGTGCAGTTGGTGAAGGAAGCCGCCTCCAAGACGAACTCCGTGGCCGGCGACGGCACGACGACAGCAACCGTGCTGGCCGAGGCGTTGTTTCGCGAAGCCCTCAAGTTCATTGCATCCGGTGCCCACGCCATTTCGCTCAGCCGCGGTATGCAGAAGGCCGTCGCGGCCGTGGTCGAGCACCTGGGCAGCATGGCGAAGAACGTCAAGGCGACCGATCGCGACGCCATCAAGACCGTGGCCACTATCGCGGGCAACAACGATCCCGACGTCGGTGAGATCCTGGCCGATGCCCTGCTGAAGGTGGGCAAGGATGGCGTGATCACCATCGAAGAAGGCCGGCAGGTCACCACGGACGTCGATCTCGTCGAGGGGATGCAGTTCGATCGCGGCTTTCTCTCGCCGCACTTTGTGACGGAAGAAGACAGCCAGGAAGTAGTGCTGGAAAACTGCCGCATTCTGATTCATGAAGAGAAGATCTCCAGCGCGAAGAACCTCGTGCCGCTGCTGGAATCGATCTCCAAATCCAAGATCCCGCTGCTGATCATCGCAGAAGATGTCGAAGGCGAAGCACTGGCGACGCTGGTCGTCAACAAGATGCGTGGCATCATCAAGGTGTGCGCAGTCAAGGCCCCCGGTTATGGCGACCGCCGCAAGGCCATGCTGGAAGACATTGCGGTGCTGACGAAGGCTCAGCCGCTGTTCAAGGATCTGGGCGTCAAGCTGGAAAACGTCCAGCTCACCGATCTGGGGACGGCCAAGAAGGTCATCATCTCTTCCGACAAGACCACGGTCGTGGAAGGGGCGGGCAGCAAGGCACAGATCGAAGGACGTGTCTCGCTGATTCGTGCGGAAATCGAGAAGACCGACAGCGACTACGATCGCGAAAAGCTGCAGGAGCGGCTCGCTAAGCTCGCCGGCGGCGTGGCCCGCATCAGCGTCGGTGCGGCGACCGAAACCGAAATGAAGGAGCGCAAGGATCTCATTGACGATGCATTGGCCGCCACGCGAGCCGCCATCGAAGAAGGGATTGTCCCCGGGGGCGGCGTGGCGCTGGTGCGATGTGCCGAGGCACTTGATGCACTGGGGCTGAAGGGCGATGAAGCCTTGGGAGCCCAGATTGTCCGCAACGTGCTGGAAGTGCCCATTCGCCGCATTGCGGAGAACGCCGGGCTCGACGGCTCAGTCGTGGCGAACAACATCCGCAAGAATCGTGGCAAAGCCTACGGCTATGATGCGATGAACGATCGCTACGGCGACATGTTCTCGTTTGGCGTGGTCGATCCCACGAAGGTGGTCCGCTCGGCGTTGCAGAACGCCGCCAGCGTGGCCTCGCTGCTGATCACGACCGACGCGATCGTCGTCAACGAGCCCAAGAAGGAAGAAGATTCCCATCACGACCATAACCACGACATGGGTGGCATGGGAGGAATGGGCGGCATGGGTGGAATGCCGGGAATGGGCGGCATGGGAGGCTTCTAGTCAGCCTTGCTCTTCGCCGGAGGGCTGGCTGCCGCACGAACTGCCTGACAGGTCGTGCGGGCCCGCATCAAGCTCCTCCATCTGCGATGTCTCCAGACATCATCCACACACCAGATCAATCACGCACTCAATCACATAGATCACCTGAGGGAGTTAGCTGTCATGCGTTTGAATCCTCTTGATGACCGGGTTGTTGTTCAGCCTCTCGAAGCCGAAGAAGTGACCGCCGGTGGCATCGTGCTGCCGGACTCTGCCAAGGAAAAGCCGCAGCGCGGCAAGGTTGTGGCGGTGGGCCCGGGCCGGCTGCTCGACAGCGGTGAACGCTCTCCCATCGGCTTGGTCAGTGGCGACGAAGTTCTGTTTGGCAAGTACGGCGGGACCGAAGTGGAAGTGGATGGGCAGGAGTACAAGATTCTGCGGGAAAGCGACGTGCTCGCGAAGATCGTCGGCTAACGCGTCCGAAATTCGCCGTCGGCTCCCCCAAGTGGGGCTGGCGGCGCAGGGGTAAATCGTCGTGGTCCAAGTGTGCATCGCTCGGCGGAGGGCGATGTATGGGACTGACTGACGGGCGTGCGACACGCAGGATTTCAGCGTACTTCCCAGCATCCTTACTCACGGCTGGTTCTATCAGCCGACTAAAATTCAGGAGTCACTGACGTGGCAAAACAACTGCTGTT
>JBGSIP010000235.1:0-4822 GCA_041742495.1 Planctomycetaceae bacterium | reverse complement strand
AGCCACCCGACATTCCACCGCGAATCGCGCCGCGAGCCACATCGGCGGCATGCTGCCCCAGGGCCATCACACGATCGACGCCCGACGCTGCGGCCTGAAACCCGATCGACTCGTGATAGTCGGCCGCGAGAACGCCCAGTTCGAGCATGTCTCCGACGACCAGCACCCGCTGGCCCCGCGGTGCCTGTTCGACGAGAGCCTGAATCGCGGCGTGCATCGACACCGGGTTGGCGTTGTAACAGTCGTTGATCACGGTGATCGTGCCCAGACGATCCAACTGACAGCGGCCGGGGACCGACTGAAAACTGCCCAGTCCCGCATGAATCAGGTCGTCGTGCAGCCCCACCTCGCGAGCCACGGCGATCGCGGCGAGTGCGGCCGACACGTGATGTCGTCCGGTCACGGGCACGTGAAATTCCCGATCATCCACCCAGAATGCCAGCCCCTGTGGTCCGCTGGAAATGGTATGGGCCAGCAGATCGGCGGGGGGTTCGGTGCCAAACACCAGCGATCGACACAGGCAGGTGTGCAACATCTCGCGGATGCGCGCGTCGTCGCCATTGAGAATGGCAAGCCCATTCGAGGGGAGACAGTCCACCAGTTCCTGTTTGGTGGCGCGGATGCGGTCCAGCGTGCCAAAAGTCTCCAGGTGCGCGGGACCAACAGCGGTCACGATGCCAATTTCCGGTCGGGCAATGTGGCACAGCCGGCGGATGTCGCCAGGCCGGGCGGCGCCCATTTCGACCACGGCATATTCGTGTGCCGCTGTGAGCTGAATCAGTGTGAGCGGCACACCGATTTCGTTGTTAAAGTTGCGCGGACTCTCCACGCCAGCAAAGCCCTGCGACAGTACATGTGCCACCAGACTGCGAGTGGTTGTTTTGCCCACACTGCCGGTAATCCCAACGACCAAGGGATCGACCCGGGTGCGCAGATGGAAGGCCAGTTGTTCGAGCGCGGTCTGCGTGTTGCCAACCACAATGCAGGGGAAATCCGTCAGCAGCAGGTCGCGCGTCACGATCGCGGCGACCGCGCCCTGACGCTGCGCCTGGGGGGCAAAGTCATGCCCGTCGTAGTTGGCCCCGACCAGCGCAACAAACAAATCTCCGGGCTGACAGGTGCGGCTGTCGGTCGACAGATTCTCCACGCGCAAATCGACCGGTGAGTTCACACGGCCGTGCACGATGTCCGCAAGTTCTTGGAGTGAAAGCCGGAGCATGAGAAACCCGGTGACCACAAAAGAGAAAAACGGCGAGCCTGACAGCCAGCACTTTCAATCATCTTGAGAGACACGAGAACCTGCAGACTGCAAGACCCGAAATCCGCCGAACCTCAGCACTTTACAAACAGCGACCGCACGACGGCCTCACAATCTGAACTGCGAAACACAAACCACGACAGCCCGTCGCGAGGCCGGTCTGTCACGATGCGATATCATCAGGCGGCACGCCGCGCAGGACTGGAGGGACGCCATAGTTGCAGTTGCTGCACAGCGGCGGTGATCTCTTCGGCATCGCAAAAAGGAACCGTTCCGGTGGCGTGAATCTGGACACGTTCGTGACCTTTTCCTGCGACCAGCAGCGTGTCCCCTTCGCGCAGTGAGGTCACTGCCCGGCGAATCGCCGACCTGCGACAGGGATCCTGCAGCACAAACTCTCGCGGCAGGGCGACACCCGCCGCCAGATCTCGCAAGATCGCAGCCGGATCTTCGCTGCGGGGATTGTCACTGGTGAGTACCAGGAGGTCTGCCTGTGAGGCAGCGCGACCCATGGCCGCTCGTTTAGAACGGTCGCGGTCGCCACCGGCGCCCATCACAACGATCAGCCGACCGCGGGTCCACTGTTGCAAAGCGGTGGTGACACGTTCGATCGCGTCGGGCGTGTGGGCATAATCCACGAAAATCCGGGTTCCCGGGGGACCGGTGACCTCCTCCAATCGCCCGGGAGGGGCCGAGAGTTCCGGAAGTACGCCGGCAATGTCTGACAGCGAAAACCCGAGTCGCAGCAAGGCAGTCACAGCCGCTGCAATGTTGGAGAGATTGTGGGCACCGACCAATCGGGTCAGCGTGGTCACCTGCTGGTCGGCTGCGGTGAGGCGGAGCGTCTGTCCCCACAGACCCGCCGTCTCCGATACGGCGCAGACATCGGCCGACGAATCCTGAGGTTGGGTGCCAAAGCCCATGCGCGGTACGTTGGCAGTGGCAGCAAACCCTGCCAGACGTTCGTCGTCGCGATTCAACACCAGGACACCGCCGGGAACTATCCCCTCGATGATGCGTTCCTTGGCCGCGCGGTAGGCGGCCGCCGTGTGGTGATAATCGAGATGATCGTGCGAGAGATGCGTGACCAGGGCCACCTGCAGCGGTAGCCCCGCCGTGCGTCCTTGTGCCAGTCCGTGGCTGGAGAGTTCGATCGCTGCGAAACGAGTTCCGTGGCTGGCCAGCGTGTGCAGCCAGCGCGCCACAACGGGTGCCGGGGGAGTCGTCAGTGGGGCAGGAACAATGTGACAGCCATCGTCGTATTCGATTGTTCCCATCAGTCCGCAGCGCCCCGCCAGACGGGAAATGGCGGCTCGAATCAGCCAGGCCACCGTACTTTTTCCGTTGGTTCCGGTGATGCCGACCACCTGCACTTGTCGACCGGGGTCTCCGGCCAAGGCATGGCACATCCGCCCAAAGGCGACGGCGGGATCGGGAAACAGGCACTGCGGAATTGGGCAGCCGGTCAACGGCCGGGGAGTGACAATGGCGGCGGCTCCGCGAGCGATCGCTTCACCCGCATGGCGATGACTGGCCGAGCGATTCCGCGCCCCTTCTGGGCCAGCATTATTGGTATCGACACAGTTGAAGAACGTGTCGCCGACCTGCACGCGGCGACTGTCATGGCAGGCACGGCGGACTGACCAATCCCCGCAGCCGACAAAGCTCGCGCTGGGCAGCAAGGCACGCAGGCTGACCGAGTGAACCGGCGCAACAGCCTCGGCAGTTGTGTTAATATCTGGATTCACGCGAAGACAGCCATGTCAGGCGAATCTATCCCGCTGGGGGCACCTCGTGCGCCCGGAAGCGGAGATGTTGCGAAATTGGACGATCTGGTCAAGGTGAACTCGGTCACTGCGAAATCCCCAGCAAGGCTTACAACTTGTGATTTCGTTGCCCACCCCGACTGTTCACCACCCGGAATGTTGTGCCGCAGCCAACGGGGGAGTGCCTCGACTTGGCGCACGGGCCGACAATAATCAGATCGTTCTCCGGTTTGCCCAGCCGCCGGGTCTGTGCGTTCACAGTCAGCGGCTGGCCGTATTGTTTGCATCCAGCTGCATCCTGATCGAATTGAAACCGCTATGACCGATGTTGCGTCGCCCGCCGCTCAGACGAATGACCAGCCTGTGGTGGCCGGCTCGCTCCCCTACGACGCCATCCTGATCGTTTCCTTTGGCGGTCCGGAACAGCCAGAGGATGTGATTCCCTTTCTGGAGAACGTGCTGCGCGGCAAACCCGTGCCGCGAGAACGCATGTTGGAGGTGGCGGAGCATTACTACCACTTTGGCGGTAAAAGTCCGATCAACGATCAGACGCGCGATCTGATCTCGGCCCTGCAACCGGCGCTGACCGCGGCAGGCGTTGCGCTCCCCGTGTATTGGGGCAATCGCAATTGGCATCCGCTGCTGCCTGACACCTTGCAGCAGATGCAGGCGGATGGAATTCGTCGGGCGATTGCCTTCTTTGTTTCGGCCTACAGTTCGTACTCAGGCTGTCGGCAGTACCGGGAAAACATCATCGCCGCGCGCGACACTGTGGGACCTGCTGCGCCGCAGGTCGACAAACTGCGGGTCTACTACAACCACCCGGACTTCATCGCCGCCAATACGGAGTGTCTGCAGGCGGCCATCGCGGCGCTGCCAGAAGCAGAACGGGGCCGCTGTCAGGTCGCCTTCTGTGCCCACAGCATTCCGACGACGATGGCCAACACCTGCCACTATGTGCGGCAACTGGAAGAAACGGCGCGGCTGGTCGCCTCTGCCGCGGGAATTCCGGAGGACCGTTTTCGTCTGGTCTGGCAAAGCCGCAGCGGGCGGCCGCAGGATCCGTGGCTGGAGCCGGACATTTGCGATCACCTGCGATCGCTGCAGGCTGCGGGCGCCACCAGCGTGGTGCTCTCGCCGATCGGATTTTTGTCCGATCACATGGAAGTGCTGTACGATCTCGATACGGAAGCCAAGACCGTGTGCGGAGAGATTGGCGTGACAATGAGCCGGGCCGCCACGGTCGGCACACATCCGCGATTCATTGCCATGATCGTGGACCTGTTGCGCGAACGGTTGGGCCTGACGGAGGGCCGGCAGGCGATCGGCCGGTTTGGTCCCAATCACGATGTCTGCCCGGTCGATTGCTGCCTCCCGATGCAGCGGCCGCGACCTTCGACCTGAACCGCGAAGCGAGGCAACAACGGTTGAATCAAGCCGAAACAACAATAACAACACTCGGGGTGCCACTGGGCTCTGCCAGTGTGGATTGCTCAATGGTCGTACTGCACTGGCAAAACCGGTAGTACTCGACGGCGATTGGCGACGTCACTGCACGAGCATGGCGTCGCCAAAGCTGTAAAAGCGGTAGCGTTCCGCAATGGCAGCGTGGTACGCCTGCATGATCAGTTCGTGGCCGGCGAACGCGGAGAGCATCACCAGCAGGGTGGATTTTGGCAGATGGAAGTTCGTCACCAGAGCATCCACCACGCGAAATGAAAACCCGGGACGAATAAACAGGCTGGTGTCGCCGCAGAACGCAGCGATGGAACCTCCCGCCGCCGCTGCCGATTCCAGC
>JBGSIP010000234.1:0-4029 GCA_041742495.1 Planctomycetaceae bacterium | reverse complement strand
CAAAGTCGCTGCCGCCGACCCCGCTGGGCTGACCGCCCAACTGGAGCCGCTGGTTCTGGCCGGCAACGCCAGCGAGGCAGGCCCGGTGGCCCGACAGATTGCCGCCGAAATTCTGGACCGACTGAATCCGGGCTGGCTCGCCGCCCATGCCGAGTCGTTTGTATCAGACGCCAGCCCCACTCTCCGCCGGCTGGGTGTGGCCCATTTCCTGACCAAAGCCGCCAGCCTGGAGGCCGCGGGAAACTCTGAACCGGCGCTGGCCGCCTATCGCACGGCGCTGAAGGGGGCCACTGATGACGACCAAGTGAAGGCCATCGCCGAGGCCCTCAAGGCCACCGGCGAGGAAGTCGATCTGCAGTCCCATTACGGTTATCTGGCCGACTGGCAGTTGATCGGCCCGTTCGACAACAAGGAGGGAGTTGGCTTTGCCGCCGTCTACCCGCCCGAGACCGACGGCTTTCGCCCCGCCGCAGAATACCCCGGACAATTGGGCCCCGTGAAATGGGAATCCCGTTCGACGGATGACCCCTACGGCCTCGTCAATGTCGCCAAAGAACTGGGACCGCACAAAGGGGCTGTCACTTACGCGGCAACCTCGGTCACCTCGCCGGACGCCCGCGCGATCGTGTTGCGATTTGCCACTCCCAATGCCTGGAAGCTGTGGGTTAACGGAGAACTGGTTTTTGCCCGTGAGGAATACCACCGGGGCACGTTCCTCGACCAGTACCGGGTTCCCGTCACATTGAGGGCTGGTGAAAACACAATCCTGCTGAAGGTCTGCCAAAACGAACAAACGGAGCAATGGGCTCAGGACTGGCAATTCCAAATGCGCACCTGCGATGACGCGGGCCTCGCAGTCCGGCTGCCGTAGGCGATTGCCGTCGGCAACCACGGGTGACCGCTGTCGTCGCCCGCTGAAAAATTGCGCCAGATTTCCCCGCCGCCGCCGACGGCACCACCCCCCGGGGGACCGGCAATTCCTCGCACCCGTTCGCTCGTCGGCGAAACCCCGTCCCTCTGGCCGGGGTTATAGACCTATGGCCGTCTATTCCCCTGCCGCGGGTGCCCGCTGCGGGAGCTGCGAGTGGGCCAGCGATCAGGCTCTGTAGCCGCCCTTCGACGAGGAACTTGTCATGCGCCGGACTCTGAACATTCCACAGAGGGCACCCATCGGACCTTGGGCAACCGCCTCGCTATTGTCGATGGCGGTGATTTTGGGACATCACAGCGGCATTTCGCTCGCTGGAGAACCCGCCGCCATTTTCGATGCGCTGGACGCCGACCGCAGCGGCACCGTCACAGGTAGTGAAGTGACGGACGCCCAGCGGGGCCAGTTTGACCGGTTGCTGCGACGGGGAGATCGCAACCAGGATGGGCAACTCACGCGCGAGGAATTTCTGGCAGGGCTGGAAGAACCTGCGCCGGTGGATATCGAGTCCCAGGCCAGCAACGGTCGCGGCATGCGGGGCAACATGGACCCGCAGCGCATGATCGCTTTTATGGATCGCAACCAAGACGGTTTTGTGTCGCTGGAGGAGCTTCCCGAAATCGCCCGGCCACGGCTCACGCCGCTGTTCGACGCCTATATGACCAATCGCATGAAGGTCGACGACCTCGTCAAACTGATGACCAACATCGGCGGCGGCAAAGGCGCGCCGACCCGGCCAACCCCTTCGGCGGCACCTGCGCCGACATCGGCTCCGCCGGCGAACACGTCCACTGCCAATGATGGTGAACGCTCACTGGCGGCCGCGCGGATGTTCTTTCAGCGCATGGACTCCAATCGCGACGGACTGGTCACAGCCGCAGAGGCCCCGGAGAGAGCCCAGCCTCTGGTTCGCGGCATCCTGCAGCGATTGGGACTGGCCCCAGAGGCCGGTGTGACGCTCGAACAGTTTGCCTCTGGCATGCCGTCCGAAATGCGAGCGGGAATGCAACCGGGTATGACACAGGGAATGCAACCGGGAACCGGTCCCAAGCGCCCGGGCTTGAAACCGTCTGCCGCACCGGATGGAGCGTCTCGCCCCACGATGCCGCCAGGTCGCGAAACTCCCACGCCCGCCGCAGGCGAGGAAGGGGCCGGCCTGATGTTTCGTCGTCTCGACGGGAACAATGACGGAATGCTCTCCCGGGATGAAGTCGGGGAGCGGATGCGCGGTGCCTTCGATCGCATGGATGCGGACAGCAACGGCACGCTGAATCCTGCCGAATTCATCAGCGCGTTCGATCGGCGGAAGAAGCCCGATTGACGTGCGTCGCGGAACGGTGTCGCACGATTGGCGGCCCCCGCAACTATGGTTTCGTCCAGCCGTAAACGGCAATCGACGCCAAATCGCGGATAAACACTTGATCTCCGGCGACGGCCAGATGGCCCCACGCGGGCTGGTCCGTCAGATGGCGGCGATCGAGTTCACGATATTCGCCCACATCGGTGGCAAACAGAATCAGATCTCCCCGCTCATCCAGAGCGAGAATGCGATCGCCGTTGCGCACCATGCTCCAGTATTTGCCAAATGGTTGAGTCCGCCACAGGTCCTCCCCGGTCGCGAGATCGACGCAGGCGAGACGCTGGTTTTTGAGGTGCACATACGCCACTCCATCCACGACCACCGGGGAGGACATGTACCCTTCGCTGCGATTGGACCAGGCTTGTTCCACCGACCAACTGTTGCCGGTCCGCGAAACGGCAAAGGCATAGCCCCCTCCGCCGTAGCTAAAGGTGATCACTCGATCGCCGACGACGCAGGGGGTGAGGATGTTCATCCCGCGGAACGCTTCGACCTTGGTCTGCCACAGCACGTCACCGGTTGCCAGATCCACTCCCGCGAGTGCTTCGCGCGTTTGCACCACCAGTTGTTCGTGCCCGCCAATCGTCGCCACAATGGGAGATGAAAACGCGGACGACATCATGTCGCCATCGCTGGACGTCAGCGTGCGCCACACGATGGCTCCGTTGGTGGCATCCAGCTTGACCAGCCCGTCCCCGGCCTGCACGTAGACAAAGCCCTCCTTGACAAGCGGCGAGCAAACAAAACCAAAGGCGGGCAGCGGTGTCTGGAATTGCGCCACGAAGTCGACTCGCCACAACTCGTGCCCATCTTCGGCAGACAGGCACACCAACACGTCACGCATGCCCGCGACAAACAGGCGACCGTCCGCATACGCGGGGGTGGAGCGAATCCAGTCGCCGTTTGCCTTGGCGAAGAACGGGACGCTCATCGCTCCCGGCCACGAGGCTTCCCAGAGCTTGTCACCGGTATCGCGGTGATACGCGGTGACCACTTCGTCGGCGGCCTGTCGCGTTTCCGCCACAAACACCCGCTCTCCAACCACAATAGGTCCCGAGTACCCGGCGCGCAACTTCGCCGACCACTGGAAATTCAGCGTCCCATCCTGCAGCGATTCCGGCCAGGCATTTGTCCCGGGAACGACGGCGTCGCGGGTCGGCCCTCGCCACTGCGGCCATCCCGGCCGGTCCTCGGCGACCGCAAACGTCGAAATCGCCAGATTCAACAGCAGCAGCCAGCTTCCAGCACGAGTGAGCACTGTGATCTCCTTGATCGCGATCGACCTGACCGTGAACTCCGTGTCGGCAAACTCACATCTCGTGCGGAGGCTGCCACAACGAACATCATAGCCGCCAGTGCCAGTCCCGGCCGCCGCTTGGGCCGACGAATTTCGGCCGAGGAATGCACCCACGCGGGATGAGTCCCCGTGAATTCGGCACCGCGAACGAGACTTCACGAGGGACGATTGGCGGATGTTGCCGAATGACCACGTTCCCGCACACCAGTCAGCGCCGGCGGGATCGATACGTTGACAGTCTGCCCAGAGAATTCTCCGTGGGCACCTCCAGTTCTCTGGCTACCGAGCCGCCAAACGGGGCGATACTTCACACAACGACCCCATATTTTGGCGAAAAGCGCGGCGACGGAGCCTGTTATGTCGTGGGAGACCCAGCCTGCGGTGTCGGTGATTATTCCCACCTACAACCGTGCGCCGTACATTGCCGAAGCCGTTCGATCCGCG
>JBGSIP010000233.1:0-1798 GCA_041742495.1 Planctomycetaceae bacterium | reverse complement strand
GACATCGCGGCCCGTCACGGCTGCCGAGCCGAACGCTCGTATGTTGGCGAAGCTCACGTCACGGCGCGGATGCAGGCAATTGGGGCCGTGCTGGGCGGCGAAGGGAACGGCGGCGTGATTGAGCCCCAGGTGGGATATGTTCGCGACAGCCTGGTGTCGATGGCCTACGTCCTGAACGGTCTGGCCACGCGACCTGGCCCGCTGTCGGCCTGGGTCGCTACGCTGCCGCAATACACCATTGTGAAGAACAAAATCTCGTGTCCAGCCAGCGCCGTGGGAGAGGCCTGCCTGGCCCTGCGGACTGCGTTTCCGACCGCCGTGGCCACCGAGGGGGACGGCTTGCGGCTGGACTGGGACGACCGCTGGGTGCAAGTCCGGGCGAGCAACACGGAGCCGATTTTGCGGGTGATTTCCGAAGCGCCGCAGGCAGATGCCGCCGAAGAATTGTGCGCGACGGCCCTCCGCGAAATTCGCCGTGCTGTGGGATCGTAGAGTTCACCGTCGCTGCCGGTGACGTGGCGGCCCAAGCGGTGGTGACTTTTCGAGAAATTTCTCGGCCTTGGACTGCGAATTCCGGATATGATGGGGGACCAACTGTGATCGATACGTTCCACGGTCCGGCGGATGGGAACCGATCACAGTCGTTGTTGTCACTGCTCGTTGTTGCGCTGTGATTGTTGCTCACACCGGTGAGCGACTCGGTTGCCGCTATTGGCGGCCCCTTTCCGGTTCAGGTCGTCCTCCATGTCGCTGCCCATCGTGAATCAATCGGCCTTTGGCAATTCCGCGGCTGTCGAAGAAGATCCGCTGGATCTCATGGACGAAATCGACAGCCTGAAGCGGGAAAAGGACGCCCGCATCCTCGCGCATTACTATGTAGACGGGGACATTCAGGACATTGCGGATTTCACCGGGGACAGCCTGAAGCTGGCCCGCGACGCCGCGAGTGTCGACTGCCGGGTCATTGTGTTCTCCGGCGTCCACTTCATGGGCGAATCGGCCAAGATTCTTTCGCCCGAAAAGACCGTGCTGATACCCGACCTGCTCGCGGGATGCTCGCTGGCCGACAGTTGTCAGTATCCGGAGCTAAAGGCCTATCAGGACGAGTTGCGCGCTGCCGGGCGCGACATTGTGACCGTGGCCTACATCAACACTTCCGCCCGGGTCAAAAGCCTGTGCGACTGGATTGTGACCAGCGGGAACGCCCGGGAAATTGTCGAACGCATTCCCGCGGACAAGGAAATTCTGTTTGTGCCGGATCAGCATCTGGGGCGGTATCTCGTCGAGGTGACGGGCCGGCCGATGATCCTGTGGCCCGGATCGTGCATGGTGCACGAGGTTTTCAGTCTGCAGGATCTGCATCGGGTGAAGCGGAACAACCCTGGCTCCCTTGTGATTGCCCATCCGGAGTGTCCTCAAAATATTCTGGAAGTGTCCGATTTTGTGGGCGGAACCGAGAAAATGCGGCGGTTCTGCGAATCTCAGAAGACGCCCACGACGTTCCTCGTGGCGACCGAAGCCATGATGATTCACCCGTTGAAGCAACTGGCCCCCTGGCACACATATATTCCTGTCCCGGGAATCATGACGTCGACCGGGGAGACGTGTGCCTGCAACCGCTGTCCGCACATGGCCCGCAATACCCTGCAGAAGGTTCGCGATTGCCTCCGGGATGGCCGGCCGGAAATCGTCTGGCAGGACTACTTTGCCGATGCCCGGGATGTGCTCCAACGCAGCCTGCTCCAGTAGTTTCCGTGCTGCCGTCCCGGGGGCCGCCGGGACTCTGCCGTCGATGCGC
>JBGSIP010000232.1:0-1539 GCA_041742495.1 Planctomycetaceae bacterium | reverse complement strand
CTGGATATCCGCTCCGACGCCAGCGGCCAGCCGCAGTTCATTGAGGCCAATCCGCTGGCGGGCCTGCATCCACGCCACTCCGATCTGCCGATCATCGCCACCGGGGTCGGCATGCCTTATCAGGAACTGATTGGCGAGATTGTGTCCTCCGCGCTGCAGCGGGTTACGCGATGAAGGTCCTGCTGTTGCATCAGCAGGTGCCCCCCACCGCTGACGCTGCCGAGCGCGATGTGCTGGTGCAGGCCGAGAGCGTCGTCACAGCGCTGCGGCAACTGGGGCACTCGGTCGATACGCTTGCTTGCTCACTCGATCTGGAGCCGTTGGATCAGCGATTGGAGCGTGATGTTCCCGACGTGGTGTTCAACCTGGTGGAATCTCTTGGCGGCCGCGATGGCCTGATGCCGCTGGTGACCCTGTTGCTCGAATCACGCGACATACCCTTTACGGGCAATGGCACGGACGCCATTCGACTTTCGATCAACAAGCTGCTGACAAAACGCAGGTTGGTCGCCGAACACCTGCCCACGCCCGCGTGGTTCGATCGGCAGTCGCAATGTTGGATAGACACCGCCGGTTCTCCTGCACCGTACCGCGCCATCATCAAAGCAGTCAGCGAGCACGCTTCGTTCGGGATGACGGATGCTTCGGTCGTCGATCTTCGCGGGCAATCCCCGGCCGGGCTGGCCGCTGCCATCGAGCGAGTGGAACATCAGACCGGCCGCCCCCATCTGGGAGCGGGGTTTGTGGACGGCCGCGCGGGCAATCTGTCGCTGCTGATGACCAAGCACGGCGTCCAGGTGTTGCCGCCGGCGGAGATTCTGTTTGCCGACTTTCCGGCCGGCAAACCCCGGATCGTCGGCTATGAGGCCAAGTGGGACGAACAGTCGCTCGCCTACCAGCAGACACCCCGGTCGTTCGATTTTTTGCCCGCCGACGAGTCTCTGCTGCAGCAACTTGCGGATTTGGCTCGGCAGTGCTGGCAGGTGTCGGGTTTGGCAGGGTACGCGCGGGTGGACTTTCGTGTCGACGAACATGGTCAACCGTGGGTACTGGAGTGGAATGCCAATCCCTGCCTGGCCCCCGATGCCGGCTTCGCTGCCGCGGCAGCCCGCGGCGGGTGGAGCTTCACTCAGATTGTGGACGCCATCGTCCACGCCGCCATGCGCGGCGACTGACGGACCGGTGGCGGATTTGTCGCGTCTCCGGAATGGAAGTACCTCGCCCGTGCACGACAGACCGCACGGCCTGTGTCAGTTCCCTTCGCGTGCTGGCGGTGACACGGGGAATTTGAGCTGGGCGGCGAACTTCTCCAGTGTCTTTTCGCCAATGCCATTCACGCGCAACAGATCATTTGGCTGAGTGAACGGCCCGTTCTTCTGGCGGTCCTCAACGATCCGTTTGGCAATGGTGGGACCGATCCCTTCCAGTTGCGACCACTCCACCCACGTCGCCTTGTCGACATCGACCATGAACGGGCCGGAGCGTTCGACGGCCTCGGTCGGCACGGCCGGCGGAGTCGCACTCCAGCGATACAGCAGC
>JBGSIP010000231.1:0-2339 GCA_041742495.1 Planctomycetaceae bacterium | reverse complement strand
GTAAAACCTCTCGCGCATGATGAAGAGATCCGCACGCGACTCCAGGGCGTCCTCAATTCCACCGGGTGGTTCATCGATCCTAAAATCGAGGTCCGTGAAGGAGTCGTTTTCCTCAACGGGCGGGCGGAGACCGATGAACTCAAGAAATGGGCTGGCGACTTGGCACGGAACACCCAGGATGTCGTCGCCGTGGCAAACCGGATGGAGGTGCTCGAACCGTCGGTGTGGGATTTCAGTCCGGCTTGGAGCGGCCTACTTGTCCTCTGGCGAGACTTCATCCGCTCGCTACCTTTTTTCCTGTTCGGGCTGCTCATCCTGGCGCTGTCGGCCGGGGCCGGGATGCTGGCGACCCGCGGAGCGCGGGCGTTACTCAGCCGAAGGGTCCGGGCGAATCTCCTGCGTAACGCGATGTCTCGGGCGGTGGGTGTGCTGGTCTTTCTTTTCGGCGTCTACATCATTCTGCGAGTCTCCGGCCTGACCCAACTGGCGCTGACTGTGGTGGGCGGCACGGGGCTAATTGGCCTGGCCGTCAGCATTGCTTTCCGGGACATCACCGAGAATTTCCTGGCCAGCATCTTCCTTAGCATGCAGCGGCCGTTCGAAACGGGTGACCTGGTCGAGGTCACTGGCGTCACGGGATACGTGCAGCAGTTGAACGTGCGGACCACCATACTAATGACGCTTGACGGCAATCTGGTGCAGATCCCAAACGCCAGCGTTTACAAGAGCAACCTCCGCAACTTCACCACCAACGCCAACCGCTGCGAGGACTTCATCGTCGGCATCGGCTACGACGACTCGATTAGCGAGGCTCAGGAGATCGCCCGAGAAGTGCTGGCGGGCCACCCGGCCGTGCTGAATGACCCCGAGCCGTCGGTGCTGGCAGACAGCCTCGGAACATCGACGGTCAACCTCCGCGTCTACTTCTGGCTCGACGGTCGCGAACACAGTTGGCTGAAAGTACGGTCGTCGGTGATCCGTTTGGTGAAACTGGCTTTTCAGCAACGCGGCATTTCGATGCCCGACGAGGCCCGACGAGGTGGTGTTCCCCAAGGGTATTCCTGTCTCGATGCTCGACGGAAAACCGGGGATGACGCATGATGTCGGGCCGGTCGAGCGGCTACCCGCGCAACCGCCTCGTGAAGAACCCGATGCCGCTTCCACGAAAGCGGAGGGCGGACTAGCGAGTGAAGCTGAAGTCATCAAGGACCAGGGCCGGCAGGTCCGGCCGTTGAACGACGGGGAGAATCTGTTGAACGTTCCTTTCGGCACTCCGCCCGCGGGTGACAAAGTGAAGAATCATGGCGATAACGGAAAAGAACCAGTCAAATGATCCCAAACGTTCGACATTGGTGGCACGAGACGCGGTCGAGTTTCTGGTTCGTTCCGGGAGTAATCGTTTTGGGTGCGGTGGGACTTGCCACCGGCTTGATCGCCATTGACGCGACCGTCGAGCTGCATGTGGACAAGAGGTGGCCGCTCGTCTTCGGTGCCGGTGCGGCCGGTTCCCGCGGCCTGCTCTCGGCCGTGGCAAGCTCGATGATCACGGTGGCCGGGGTGGTGTTCTCCATTACCATCGTCGCCCTCTCACTGACTTCCAGCCAGTATACTTCGCGGGTTCTACGCAACTTCATGCGCGACCGAATGAACCAAGTCGTGCTCGGCGTGTTCGTCGGCATCTTCGCGTACTGCCTAGTGGTGCTTCGAACCATCCGAGGTGGTGACGAAGGGGCGTTCGTCCCGTCGCTGGCGGTGATGGGTGGACTAGCCCTGGCGTTCGTGGGGATCGCCTTCCTGATTTACTTCATTCACCACATTTCGCTGTCTATCCAGGCATCGAGCATCATCGCCGCTGCGGCAGAAGAGACTATCGCAGCCGTCGATCACTTGTTTCCCAAGGGACTGGGGGAAGACTCCGATGAAGACGCGGACGGGACCCCGGCAACGGCCCTCGGGGAGCAGACTTGGTCTGCCGTCGGGGCACAAAGGACAGGTTACATCGAAAGTATTGATGGGGACGCGCTGCTGGCTTTGGCCCGGAAGCACGGGACAATTTTGCGCATGGAACGCGGCATTGGTGAGTTCGTCGCCGAGGGTATTCCGCTGGTGTCCGTTGCCGGTTCGGTCACGTTGGACGAGGAGATGACGACCGAGTTGAACGGGGTCTATGTCATTGGCCGCCAACGAACGGTGCAACAGGATGTCGGCTTCGGCATCCGGCAGATTGTGGACATCGCGATAAAAGCGCTGTCGCCCGGCATCAACGACACCACGACTGCAGTGATGTGCGTGGACTATCTGGGGGCAATCCTCGCCAGGCTCGCGGTCCGCGGCATTGC
>JBGSIP010000230.1:0-2791 GCA_041742495.1 Planctomycetaceae bacterium | reverse complement strand
GCTATCAGCCCGTTCAACCATCAAGACTTGCAGCCATCACGGGGGCCACTGACTCTGACAGTGCGGCATCTCACACGGCGAAAACGACACTGGCCAAGCCACTGACACCGAGCACGTGGTGGCGCGAGCCTGGTTCAACGGGCTGTTATTCGTTCACAGTCTCGGGTGGCTTGGCGGCCAGCGCAGCTGGTGTGGTCAATTTCTCGGTCCGCCGCCCGGCGACCGACATGGACGACGTCTGGCCGACGGCTCCGATCACCGTTTGATTCAACTCCGATTCACGGGACATCATACGTCCGCGTGCCACGTCAAACACGATGGTCCCTTTGAACAACTGTTGCGCGACGCTGGCTTCAATCTGAGGATCGCGCAGCGGCGTCAGCGGTACGGTGCGAAAGGAAATCGTCGCCAGGTCACCCGTCACCGATTCCAGCGTGAACTGCCGCTGCATTTTGACGGGATGCTTGAGCCCCTGCTGGTCAATCTGAACGGTGTAGGACTCTTTCCAGGTGGCACCAATCGCCACGGGCTCCGCGGGCAAAACGGAAAAGAAGTTGATACTCGGATCGATGGCAATCGCGCCATCCTTAATCAGGCTGTCGGCGCTGATCAGTTCGCCGCGGAGACTGATGACGGCAATCGACAATGGGCGACCGACTGTCTTGGCCACGTATTGGTAAGGGCCGGCGTGAGTGGTCTCGTCGCTGCTGTCGAACACGTTGATGTGGCCATCATCAAACCGGGCCGACATCCGCGTGTGGTCGACCGATAGTTCGAGGGACGTACCAGTCTCTGTCTGGTCAATCACGCGAAAATGACTGATGGATCGGGATTCGTTATAGGCGGACTCCCGATACTCGCCATCCGCAGTGGTGATCTGCTTCTTTTCCTCGACGTCGTAGTACAGAAATTCCGACTGCGGGAACTGATAGCGCAGGGTCCATGTCGTCGCATCATCGGCAGCCGCAGTGGCTTGCGCGTGGTCCCACCACCCCAGCGCAAGGCTGGGGAGCACGATTGTCCAGACAACCATCATTCGCAAAGCAGGCATGGGAACGGACATCCTCCCTGATGCAGGTCCGTGGATCGTGTCAGCGCGGAACAGCCGCCGATGTGATCGCCAATTGTGGCGAACGGGTGGCCTCCCTCGGCGGCGCAAATCGCGACGCCCGGAAAGGTTAACAGGCTCCTTGCCCCTGCTGCGAGATCAATTGGGCAGACTGATGCCCGGGCAAGCCAGGTTGTTTGCACAAGGTTTTCCTTATTGGGCGAGTCGGGCGGTTCAAACGATCGAATCAGCTTTTTTCACCGTGCCGCCCCCTCGGCGATTGGCAGTCGCGACGCCCGCTGAGTCGATACCAGAACCGAGTGCGCCACAGGAAGTGGTGCTCGTCACGAATTGGCCCGGCCTGCCCGGTGCCCGTTCGGTAACGGCCTCGACCAGGGATGGAGACATGCGCAGTCCATTGCTCGCGAGCGGTCCATTGCTCGCGATTCGGGGAATTCTCCTCGCCGCAGCGTTCTTGCCGCTGGCGGGATGCGCCGCCATTCACAAGATCGAGGGAATTCCCGCTCGGGCGCTCCCTCCGCAGTATCAGGCCGAGTCCCGCGAGCATCACACGCGTCTGCCGCTCTCCATGCTGGGGCAGACCCCCCCCAGCCAGCACCTTGTCGATCGCGGTGACGTACTGGGGATTTACGTTGAAGGGGTTCTCGGCCCGACGGATCAGGCCCCTCCGGTGAACTTTCCGATTGGCGAAATCGGCAATCCGACCATCGGCTTCCCGCTGGAAGTGCGCGACGACGGCACGCTTTCGATGCCCCTGCTGGGCCCCATTGATGTCCGGGGCTACACCATTCGCGGCGTGGAAGAACTGCTCCGCGGCATGTACATCGAGCGACAGATTCTGGAGCCCGGCCGTGACCGCATTATTGTGACGCTGCAGAAAGCACGGACCGTCAAGGTCCTGGTGTTGCGGCAGGAGTCGCCCAGTTTTGGCGGCCTGGAGTTGCTGCAGACTGGTTCGCTGAACCTGGGCCAAACCAAGCGGGGCAGCGGCAAAGTGGTCCACCTCCCCATCTATCGCAACGACGTGCTGCATGCGGTCACGGAGACCGGCGGCCTGCCGGGTCTGGATGCGGAGAACGTGATCTACGTCATTCGTCGACCGCCAGTGCCGGTGGGTGGCGTGTCCGGACCGGGCCCCGGATACGGCCACGGTCTTCCTCAGCCTGGTCCGCACGGGGGCGGAATGCCCACGCTGGCTCACCCGCTACCACACGCTGTCCGGTTCACTCCGGCTGCGATTCAACCTGTCAGTTGGCAAACCGAATCCTCCACGCAGGGTGTGATTCCCGCTTACGCAACCAGTTTCGCCGGTGACAACGCGGCACCTGCCATGCTGGCCGGCGCTCTGTATCCGTTGCCGCAGTCGCAGGCTTACTCTCCGGCCGGGTTTGGTACGCAGCCCATTTCCATGCAGGGGCAAATTCCCTCCGCGGTTGCGCCCATCAATCCGATGTCGGCCGACGCCGCTGCAAACAATCCGTATTCCAATCTGGACGCCCGCGCGGCCGCGCCGACACCTTCGGCTGCCACACCACAGTGGCTGCAGAATCTGCGTGCTGACGAGACGCAGGCGGCACCTCGCTTTGATCTGGAGAGCCAGTTGGAACGGGCCGCGGGAGGCCCTGCTCCCAACGCCATGCCGCCTGTGGCCGCAGAGGTTCCCTACGCTCAGCCGAATCCCGCTGCCTTGCTACCTCAGCCGTCGTATCCGGCCATCGCACC
>JBGSIP010000229.1:0-6861 GCA_041742495.1 Planctomycetaceae bacterium | reverse complement strand
ATGCGGGTGATGGACCTGCTGACCCCCATCGGGCGTGGACAGCGGGCACTGATTGTCGCTCCTCCGCGGACCGGCAAGACGATGCTGCTGCAGGATATCGCCAATTCGGTCAGCAAGAATCATCCGGACATTCACCTGATTGTCCTGTTGATTGACGAGCGGCCCGAAGAAGTGACGGAGATGCGTCGCGTGGTCAACGGCGAAGTCATTGCGTCGTCGATGGACCGAGACGTCGAAAGTCACGTGCGGACGAGTCAGTTGATTATCGAACGGGGCAAGCGGATTGCCGAAGCGGGCGGGCACGCGTTCATTCTGCTCGACAGCATTACCCGGACCGCCCGCGCATTCAACAAATGGACGGGCAACACAGGTCGCACGATGACGGGCGGTCTGGATGTGAAGGCCATGGACATTCCCAAGAAGATGTTCGGCACGGCCCGCCGATTCGACGAAGGGGGGTCGCTGACGGTTGTTGGCACCGCGCTGATCGATACCGGCAGTCGCATGGATGAAGTCATCTTCCAGGAGTTCAAGGGGACGGGGAACATGGAAATGGTCCTCAGCCGTGACATGGCAGACCGGCGGATTTGGCCGTCGATCGACATCTCACGCTCGGGCACGCGGCGCGAAGAGAAGATCCTCGCTCCCGATGTGCTCGAGGGGGTGACGATGCTGCGACGCAGCCTGATCTCGCTCAATCCCGTCGAAGGGATGGAGCAATTGACGAGGGTGCTGGCCAAGTACCCGTCCAATGCCGAGTTCCTGCAGAAGATCAAACACGTGCTGTAGGCGCTAGGCCCGGTGACCGATCTGCAAAGTCCGATCGCGTGTTGATTTCAAGCCTGCTGCGATCGGACGACCCGGTCGCAGCAGGCTTTGTTTGTGTCACACGCCAATCGCCAACAGTGGAGCGATACCGGCCCGCACAGTCAGCGATGGACAAATGCAGCCCCACAGGCTTTACTGGTTGTGCCCGCGACGATCGCCTGCGCGCCTCACCGCGTGATGGCAGAAGACAAGTCGAATCGACTCCGCGGGCTCGGCCGTCGTTCTGAGCTTGATCGGGGCAGTTTTTGACGGTGGGTTTTTGACTGTAGGTACTTGACGGTGGGTTCTTGGCTATCGGTTTTTCAGAGGCAGGTGGTTGATGCCGCGCGTTGTGTTCACCTCTCATCTGGCTCGGCACGTGAGCTGCCCTCCTCCGGACGTGGACGCGCTCACGCTGCAGACGGCACTGGAGTCGTGCTTTGTCGAGCAGCCGCTGCTGCGCGACTACATTCTCGACGAGCGAGGACACGTCCGCCGGCACGTCATCATCTTTGTCGATGATCAACCCATATCCAATCGGCAGGAGTGGGACCGAGCGCTCCTGCCGCACAGCGAGGTGTATGTGCTGCAAGCTCTCTCCGGGGGCTAACCGCCGGGAGGCTGGCGGTTCCTGAAAAGCTCGGCACATGGGTATCGCGGTGCTTGGCGACACCGCTGACCCTCGAACACTCGTGGACGGCTGACCCAAGTTTTCTTTCACCACTCATGGATCGCTCGAAAGACTGTTCATGGCACGCGAACTGTTTATTGCCACCCGCAAAGGTCTGCTCGAATGCCAGCGCGGTGCCGACGGCTGGAAGCTGGGAGCCCTGCACTTTCGCGGCGACTGCACGACCATGCTGTTGCCCAATCCCCATGATGGCACTCTGTATGCCGGACTGAACCTGGGGCATTTCGGTGCGAAACTCCGTCGTCGGCGGGCGGGGAGCAGCACGTGGGAAGACTGTGGCGTGCCGCACTATCCCGATGGTGCAGAAATCTCCTGCCGTCCCGCGTCTCCTGATGTTCCACCCGCGAGCAAGCCGGCCACGCTGACAGAGATCTGGTCGCTGGAAGCCGCCGATCCCGCGCGGCCAGAGAGTCTGTGGGCGGGCACAATTCCGGGCGGCCTGTTCTATTCGGACGACGCCGGAGCGACCTGGACGCTGAATCGTCCGCTGTGGGATCAGCCGGCTCGCCTGCGGTGGTTCGGCGGAGGGAAGGACGATCCGGGATTGCATTCCATCTGCGTCAATCCTGCCAATTCCCAGCACGTGACCGTGGCGATCTCTTGTGGCGGCGTGTGGCGCAGCTTCGATGGCGGAGCGTCGTGGACCAACGAATCACGCGGCATGCGGGCGGACTTCATGCCTCCCAACCTGCAGGAAGATCCCGACGTTCAGGATCCTCATCGGCTGGTGCAGTGTCCAGCCGATCCGCAGACCCTCTGGGTGCAGCATCACAACGGGGTGTTTCGCTCGACCGACGGAGGGGTCTCGTGGCAGGAGTTCACCCACGCGAGTCCATCGGTGTTTGGGTTTGCGGTCGTCGTTCATCCGCGTGATCCTAACCTCGCCTGGTTTGTGCCGGCCACGAAAGATG
Organism: Planctomycetaceae bacterium; assembly: GCA_041742495.1. GTDB lineage: Bacteria > Planctomycetota > Planctomycetia > Planctomycetales > Planctomycetaceae > JBGSIP01. The sequence goes on along the minus strand of JBGSIP010000229.1, from coordinate 4,452 downwards.
AATTCCGATATCCCGTCAATTCCCAGTTTGTGGCGTCTCGCACGCGCGATGGCGGCCGCACGTTCGAAACGCTCGACCGCGGTCTCCCACCTGCCCCCTCGTTCGATCTGGTCTACCGGCACGCCCTGGACATCTCGGCCGATGGCAGCTTGCTGGCCATGGGGTCCACCACCGGCGGATTGTGGATCAGCGAAGATGGCGGGGATTCGTGGCAGACGGTTTCGCTCTCCCTGCCCCCGATCTACTGCGTGCGATTTGGAGCGTGAGCCTGCGTCACTATCACAGTTCGCAGCGCTGACTCCGTCCGCATGGCTGCCACCGCCGGAACTGGTGCCGAAGGTGGCAGCGCCAAAATGCTGGCTTACTGCAAGTGTTGATGCAGAAACGCGGCCATGTCGTCGTTCATCTGCGTGAACCACGGATACATCATCCAGCAGCCGTGCTTCGCTTGGGGATAGACAATGGTCTGGGTGGGGACGTTGACCGCGGTGAGCCGTGCCGCTGTGGATTCGTAACGCTGCGGATCGTCCAGTTCGCCGACGAGAAACAGCATGGGGGGATCGTCGGCCGAGATTCGCAGATCGGCATCGGCGTGCCGGTAGATGGCGGGGTCCTCGTCGATGGACTTACCCAGCCAGCGGTTGGAATTTGAGTCGGGTGAGTGGGCTTTGGATCGTTCTGCGACTGAACCGCTGGCCATCAGCATGGGCCCCGCCATGACGACCACGGCCTGCACGCGTGATGACTGATCGGCCCACCCACCTGTTCCGCAGATGGTGGGATCATCCGAGCCCGTGCCCAGGAGGCCCACCAGATGTCCCCCGGCTGACCCGCCGACGGCGGCGATCTGATCCGGGTTCATGTGATAGTCACTGGCGTGCGCCCGCAGAAATCGGACGGCGGCGGCGCAGTCGTGAATGGCCGCCGGATACAACGCTTCGTCAGCCAAGCGATACTCAATGGCGGCCGCGACAAAGCCGCGTCGCGCCAGATCGATCGCCAGGGCGCGGAACTTGGTCTTGTCTCCATTTTGCCAGCCTCCACCATGCACGACGAGCACAGCAGGCCGCGGCGTGTTACCGGCGGGCAAAAACACATCCATCAGTACGCTGCGCGCGCCATATTCGGCATACGGGACGTTGAGGTGGGCGGTGACATCGGCGGGAATGCGGGTTTCGAGTTGTCGTCCCCCAGGGGCATCGGGTTCACCAGCCTGCGGGGCGGGTTCTGTAGATAGGCCGCTGATGCGCATGGGCTGCTGATACACACCGCCAAACGTGGTGATAAACAGCACTCGCTGTTGCGCTCCCGAGAATTCGCAGTTGATGGGCCGCTGTGGCGTGGTGATTTTATCGAGCAGCTCGCCGCGCGGATTCCAGATCCACACGTCGGTCGCACCTGTGCAATACACGTTGCCGGCCCGATCAACACACATGCCATCCGCCCCCAGCGCTTCGCCATCGTCCATGCTGGCAAACAGCCGCGGTTCGCTCAGCGATCCGTCGGCCGCCACCGCACAAGCCATGACCTGTTTGGCCTTATAGGCGGAGACGTACAGTGTGCGGCCATCCGGTGAGAGGGCGATGCCGTTGGGAGCCGCGACAGCCGTCGTCGCAACATGAATCTGACCGGTGGGATCAATCCGTACCACCTGATTGCGGGCCGTCACCGTGGCAAAAATCTGACCGTCATAGCGCACTGCCAGATCGTTCGGTTTGGCGGGCGGCTTCTGCCCATCGTCAAGGGTGGCAATCGGGACCAGCGCCTGCCCGTCCAGACGGGCGATCGACATGGTGGAGTTGTGCGACACATACAGCGTGCCCAATTGGAACGTCGTGGCGCTGATGGTTCCGCAGTCCGTGAGTACTTGGTCCCATTTGTTGGTATTGAGTCGCAGCCGATAGAGGGCCTGTCCTTTGACATCGGGCACATACAGCGATCCGCGTCCGTCGTCGCTGGGTCCGTCCGGCAGGCCGAATTCCTGTTCGCAGCGCACCAGCGACTGACTGCGATCCACGGGCGATGGCAGCTCGGCTGCGAATCCCCACGAAGAGACCATCAATTGGCTGGCCATCACCAGCAACGCACGACAGAGCATGGCAACCCTCGCTACGGGGGAGAACTTGGAGGCGGGACAACACCGCCCAGCAGACCGATCACTGGACACTTCGTCAAGCGTTGATGAGTCAGTGCGTGCCGCTGCCGGGGGACCTCAGGGCGTTCAACAGCATGCGGCTCCATCTGACGGCAGTGGTGTCGGCAACCGGTGGCCACCAGCGGCGAGAGTGCGCGTAGCCGTGGCTAAAGGGGATTGTTTCCGCGACGAAATCTACTCCGCGGGTTGTTCCGTGCGCAGTTTGCGTTTGCCCTTGGGCCTTGATTGGGGAGCAGACTCAGCGTCTTCTCGCCCTTTGGCCAGATGTTTGAGAGCTTCCATTTCTGTCGCCTGCCCCAAGTCTCCCTGTGCTGCCATCCACGCTTCCAGTTCGCTGCGGAGTTGCGCCTTGACGTGTGCATAGGCGGGATCGTCCGCGAGATTCGTCCATTCGGTCGGATCTTTCGTGACGTCGTAGAGTTCTTCGGCCGGACGATGGGTATAGCGACGGACCTTCTCTGCGGCGTCTTGGTCTCCCTGGGCAGCCAATGCCATCCACGATTTGAATTCTGGCGAACTTGTACAGGCATTCTGGAAGGTTGCTTCCGGTGTGAAATTCCAGATGTACTTGAACTGGGCGCTGCGGACTGCCCGAATGCCAAAGTAGTCCGAGCCGTTGTTGATGCCGCGGGTGGTCATTTCCGAAAACACGTGCGTCTTGTGGGTGGTCGTCTCCCCCAGCAGCAACGGCAGAAAGCTGCGACCATCGAAGTCGGGACTGGCCGTTCCGCCGGCTGCCGCTACGAACGTGGGCGTGACATCGACGTATTCCACAAGAGCGTCGCTGACACTGCCGGGTGCAACTTTTCCCGGCCAGCGCACCAGGCAGGCACTTTGAATGCCGGTGTCATACAGTGTCCATTTGCCAAATGGAAAACTGGAGCCCTGTTCGGAAACCACCATGACAAGCGTGTCTTGTGCCAAATCGTGTGCGGTGAGCAGATCGAGAATTTCTCCCACCTGTCCGTCAAAGTAAGTGATCTCCGCCAGATACTTCTGCATCGACTCGCGCGTCTGCGGGGTGTCGACAAAGTAAGCGGGCAACTGGATGCGGGCCGCGTCGTATTGTTCCGGATCGCCGTTGTTCCACGGGGTGTGTGGCTCGTTGGAACAGGCAATCAGGCAGAACGGCGTCTGGCTGGACTTGCACTCCGCCAGCAGTTTGCCAATCGCCGACGGGTCGGGATTGTTGGTCCCAGAGTATTCAAACGGGAAGACCGTCTTGGGTTGCACGTGCGTTTTGCCCGACAGATGCACCCGGTAGCCCAGCGGCTGCAAATGGTGAGCAATGCTGCGTGTCCCCTCGCGGGCGAACGTGTGATTGGGATAAGCCCCCGTTTTGACGGGATATTGCCCGGTGTAGATGCAATGCCGCGTCGGCGAGCACATCGGAGCCGCCTGAAAGCACTGCGTGAACCGCATCGATTCCCGCGCCAATTGATCCAGCCGCGGCGTCAACGCCTGACCGCCATAGCAGCCCCAGTCGCGGTGCGTGCAGTCGTCGGCAATGATGAACACCAGATTCGGCCGTGCCGCCGCTGCAGTCCTAGCCGCTACGGAGGAATCCGCCGCCGAGGCGGTCGCGGAGCAGAGGCCGGTCCACAGCCCCACACACAATAGTCCGCACCAGAGGGTTCTCCCAAGGAGCCCGCCAACGTCAGCCGAAATGGTCTTCTGGTTCATCGCTGGCCTGTTCTCTGGAATTTACCCGCGGTCGTTGACTTCGCACGGCGGCGATTGACCGCCACATCTCATTCGGGTTCGCGGCTGATTTCGGAGTCGCCAGTGGGTGTCCCCGAGGCGGACGATTTCCGCCGCGCCCCGTGACGGCAGGCATCGCTGCAATACTTCACTTCGGCCAAGCAGCGGGCCCATTTCTTGCGCCACGAGAAAGGACGTCCGCAGTGGGCACAATATTTCTCCGGCAAATCTGCTTTCCGGTGTGGCATGGCTGTCACCCATCGTTGTGCGAACTTGTCGCTCCTGCAATCCACGACGCCCGGCACTTGAGCCGATCTTAGAATTGAATGCCAGTTTGTAACTCCTCCCCAAAAGCCGGCGGCAAACTCCCCGCGGCTCACCTGTCTCACTGGCCACGGAATGCGCCCGTCGGGCGGGGAATATGCTGTAAGTGAATGCCGCATATAGTGATACGTGTGGTGGGGAAAGATCTCTTGACACGCATTGTCTGCGAATGGCACGCGAATCGCTTTCACTCTCTCCCATGCTCAGCAAGAGCAAAACTTTTCAAACCGAACGTCACACGCCTGGCACAGGCGGTTCACTCAAGGAGCAGA
>JBGSIP010000228.1:0-2011 GCA_041742495.1 Planctomycetaceae bacterium | reverse complement strand
CAGTGCGCGGGCGATGGCGACGCGCTGCTGCTGGCCGCCGGAAAGCTGGCTGGGATGATGATTTTCGCGATCCGCCAGCCCGACACTGGCGAGTGCGGCGCTAGCGCGTTGATGACGGGCCCGCGGGGTGACCCCCTTGGTATACAGCAGCGGGAGCTCGACGTTCTCCAGCGCCGAGGTGCGTGCGAGCAGATTGAAGTTCTGAAACACGAATCCGAGATACTGGTTGCGCAGTCGGGCACGATCGTCTTTGCTCATGGTGGCGACCTCCTTGCCGTCGAGCAAATAGCTGCCAGACGTCGGTCGGTCGAGACACCCCAGCGTGTTCATCAACGTTGATTTGCCAGAACCCGAGGGGCCAATGAGCGCGACGCACTCCCCACGTTCGATCGACAGCGTAGCACCCTTCAAGGCCTCAACCGTCACTTCGCCAAGATTGTACACGCGGCGCACATCGGTCAACTGGATCAACGGCATGTGCGCGTCCAGTCAGACCGGCCGGTGCCAGGGATGTTGCCATCGCACGTGAACAGTGAGGGGCTCACGGAACGGCCCTCGCAGGGGAGGCCACGTTTTTGTCGGAGGACTCGGCGGCTGGAGCCCGCTCGGGGGGTGGCACAAAGGCGTTGGTGAAGACGCGGTCCCAGTTGAGATCGGCAGAAGTGAGCAGCTTGGCAGCTTGCAGACGGCCCCCCAGTTCCTGCCAGCGCGCCAGGGTCATGGTGCCGTACGACTCCGTCGGGACATCCATCTGGCACAGCGGCACCAGGCGTTCGAAGCCGGTGGTGAACATGGACGCGTCGAGTTCTGGATTGAGCGTCTTGAGATGGGCGTGCACGGCGGTGGGATCGGCCAGGTAGCTCCGCCATCCGCGCTGACAGGCGCGAACAACTTTGCTTAGCACCGCCGATTGCTGCACACGCCAGTCGTGCAGCACGGCAAGCGTACTGGTGTAGGGATCAAAGCCGATCTCGCGCAGCGGCAACACAGTCACGCGGGCCCCTTGAGCTGCGGCGAGGACTGGCTCGCTGAACACGTAACCCTGCTGCACAAATCTGGGATCGAGCAGAAAGTTGGCAATGTTGCCGGTGTTCCGCACAATGCGGACCCCTGTGAGGGACACGCGGTCACGCAGAACATGAGAGAACGGGTCCGATTCGCTGACCGCCAGTGTGACGTCGCGCAGGTCGGACAGACTCCGAAAACCGGTATCCGCGTGTGCCATGAGACAACGGGGCGAATGCTGCAACGGAGAGAACACCGCGATGAGGTCCGCTCCTTGTGCTCGCCCCATCAGCAGCCGGTCCGCGTTGACCAGTCCTAGTTCGACCCGACCTGTGGCCAGTTGTTGGATGACGGGTGCATCGGGTCCGCCGGGAATGATTTCTACTTCGAGACCCGCCGCGGCGAACTCGCCACCGAGCAGCGCGGCGTAATAGCCGCCGTGCTCGATTTCGGGCAGCCAATTCAACGCAATCCGCACGGTAGCCGGCTTGGCGGCATCGGCGGTTCCAGATTTGGTCGCAGGAGCATCACAGCCCAGTGCCGTCAGCAGGCACCCTGCCCACGCGAGGCGATGCCAGGAAAGACCGAGGATCGCCCGGAAGCAGTTGCGCACGCGATTCCCTCTCATCGACGGACATTCTGATCGAGGAAGCACCAGCGACGCAGCACGGTGGCCGCGAGCAGATTGACGAGAGAGAAGCCCAGGATTCCCAACGCGGCAGAAGACAACACTGTGGCAAACAACAGCGCCGTCTTCAACTGGCCATTCGCCGTGAAGATGTAGTAGCCCAGGCCAAACTTGCCGGGGGTGTAGCCGGCAAAATACTCGCCCACAATTGCGCCCACCACTGCGAGCCCCGTAGCGGTCTTCAATCCGGTGACGATCGCGGGAATGGCATGAGGCAACTGAAGCTTGAACAGTCTCTGCCAGCGGCTGGCCTGATTCAGCCGCATGAGATCGACCAGATCGGGATCGATCTGCAGCATGCCCGCCGTTGCGGCGGTG
>JBGSIP010000227.1:0-43423 GCA_041742495.1 Planctomycetaceae bacterium | reverse complement strand
GCCAGGCCCGACCGCAGAGCCTGTGGTCCGTACTGGCCGAGAACGAGCCGCCGACTGTGCCGGGAGATGCCGATCCGGCGGCGGTCCAACCGCGTCCCACCTCCGAGTACCAACCCCTCTTGCCCGCGGAGCCTGCCCCCGATGAGCCACCGACCGAACCGCCCGCCGAAATCGAAGACGCCCCCTTCTGACGAGTTGCGTGAACAGATCCTGTCCGACTTCGCCACTTTGAAAGTTCCCTTGCGCGGCGAAGCGTTCGACGCCACGCTGGCCCGCGCCGAACGGGAAGGGCTGTCACACCTCGCATTCCTGCATCTGATGATCGCCGAACAGGCGGCCCAGCGCCGCGAACGGAGCATCGCGCACCGCATCCGCGAAGCCCGCTTTCGTGAACCGAAGACGCTGGCCACCTTCGACTGGCAGTTCAATGCCAAAGCCATCGATCGCTCCCGCATCGAAGAACTGGCGACCGGCGAGTTCATCCGCCGCGGGGACAACCTCGTCCTGGCGGGACAGAGCGGCGTCGGAAAAAGTCACATTATCCAATCAGTGGCTCACGCCGCTTGTGTCCTGGGCTGGCGCGTGCGGTATACCACCAGCGCCGACCTGCTCCTCGACCTGCGCGCCTCGCTGGCCGACCAGACGCTGCCCAATCGCGTGAGGTACTACGCCAAGTTCGACCTGTTGATCATCGACGAGTTCGGCTTCGACCGCCTCGAACGGAGCGAAGCCCCGCAAGCCGCCAGCTTGCTCTACAAGGTCATCGACGCCCGCAGCGAGCAGCGCTCGACGGCCCTCGTCACCAACATCGACTTCAAAGCCTGGGGCGACTACCTGGGCGACCCGCCGCTGGCGATGGCCCTGCTCGACCGCGTCGTGGACGGAGCCATCATCCTCCGCATCGCCGGCAAGTCCTATCGCGCTCACCGCGCCCGCGACGACAAAACCAATCCCCGCCCCGCCGCCTGACGACACCTCTCAGCCCCGCCCTGCAGTCGTTCTCTCACGCGTCCCACATCTCAAGTCGCAACCCACAACGTGGCCCTATTCTCGCCGCGAAATTGGCCCTGTTTCTGACCGCGAACGACAATTTGACCGGCGCATAGAGCCAAGGTTCGCTCTGCACAGAATGGCTTTGTGCTGGCAAGTGCTTGAATATCTGCGGCGGCGTCACCACATTCTCCTACGATTGCGGCAAAGCCGTCATTGACGGTGGTTGGCACGATCCAACTCGCTGAAGCGTCGTCCCACACACGGGTAGATGTAAGAATTGGACCCCGGCGGCGAGATACTGACGCAGTGACTCCGTGGTGGGCCACCTTTGATGCCGTGATTGCGAATACTGCCGGGATATAAGTGAAAAACAACGCACGGCACCGCAGGTCATGAAGCCAAGTATAATACAATCCGTGTTTGTGATTCTCGGCTAGCGTCGTGTCACTGTCATCATACTTGTCGGGGCGGAGGTACCACGCGGAGCCAGAAATGTTGTTCCAACACGTCTTTTGGTCACCGCTCCGTTCAATTACGTCTTTGGCCCAATTGAGGCAAAGCACTTCCGTCTCATCGCCATCGTATTGCATGAACTTCGCGCGATACTGGCGATATTGGGCCTGTCTGGGTGATTTGTTGAGTTGAATATGAATGAGCAGGGTACGATGATAGAGTTCAGCCGCGTGCTCATCCAGAAATGCGAAAGCGTCGGAACAGATTAGGGTCGCAAGACGTAGCTGGGTTGTACCGTTTCCAAAGGAGTAGATGCGGGTTCCAGTCTGAAGGCCGTTTATCTCGAAATGCCCTGCGTCTCCCATTGGCGATGTCTTGAATTGCACAACAATCACAAGCTGAAGATTATCACCACCCTGTGCGGGCCTGGAAGAGAAAACATATACAACGGGATCGAGAAACCGCCCTGGTTGCGGAGCAAGAGTTTCGTAGAGGACAGTGGCGATATCAGACACCCTGTCTCTAAACGCTCCGAGTTGTTCTAAGGTCACACTTTCACAGCCCACCACCCATAGCGAGCCAGGGGCTGGCACAACCCCGTTCCGAAGGGAGTCCTCGAATACCTGCCAAGGCATTGAATATTCGGGAGTAATAGCGATGGCGGCTTGTTCTGCAACTGCATCGGCTAAGAATGCTGAGTATTGCTTTCGTGCCAGTTCCTGGTCGGCATTGCGTACTCCATTTGCGTCAGCTTCAATCTCGCCCTGAGGCTGAAGTAGGAGAGCCGTGTAGTTCTCGTGGTTAGGATTCAGCACGCGCAGATCGGGTGCGGCAAACCCGGCATGGGAGAGGAGGTCTGTAATGGCGTGAATCTGCATGGTCATTGCCCGCTATGTTTTTTCATGATGTGAGAACTCAAATGTCATGTGGCAACCTGCTCCAACATCGAGCGTACATACGTTTCGTGATCCTCCTCCTGAAACAGAATGTGCCGAGCAGTCATCGCCGGCTTGTCCAGAGACCACAACATTCGCATGGTGTGCGACGGGGTGTTCGAGACAATGAACGAATGCAGATTGACGTTCGAGTCGCCGAGCCGGGTCTCGATCTCTTTGATGGTTTGGAAGAACTGAATCTTTGGGTCGGTTGCCCCGATATTCCGAATGCCTTTGGGGTCCACAAAGATTACGTGCTGTTTACCGCCGATGAGGAGCCAGAGAATGAAGTCGGGGTGGAAATTGCCTGCCTCAAAGAATCCGACACCGCGTCCTTTGCTCAGGTTGCGGAGCAGATAGAGTTCCTTTCCGACGAAGTAGCCGCCATCGTTGTCGTGGAATTCCTTGAGATCCTCCACAAACTGGCGTTCTCCCTTGTTCAATGGGACCGGGCTGATCTCGACGATCTTCTCCTGGAGATACAGAAGCGGCTGATACAAGTGCCGTCCGAACCAGATGGCCTTGATGGTGCGGAATTCCCAGGGTTTCAGATCGCCCTTCTCGATAAGGCATCTAAGCTCCTCCAGTTTGGCGACAATCTCGACCTGAGACTGATCGATAAGAATCCGATAGTACGGATCGCTGGGGGTTTCCCCGGCGCCCAGCATATTTGCATCGTTCTCCGTCAAGTCCTGGTACTCCAGGTGCGGCAACTCCCACTCGCGTTTCCGGTAAGTGTAAAACCGCTCCGTGTACTTCTTTAGGAGGGCCAGAGCGATCTCATCCCACAACGCAACCTTGTCGTAGTTATTGAACGCCAATTCGTCGGCCGGTATGAGAAGCTGGTACCAGCTCTGATCCGCGAGCAAGTCGCAGATTCCTGAGCGTGTCAGGTTGAGGTTATACCAGCCACGTTCGGCCTTGAATCGCTCCAACTCAAAGTACAGGCGATCAAGATTCAGGAACGCGACGTGGCGCGGCGTCAGGTGAGTTTGATTTGGAGTTGCTTGCGCATCGCCGCCGATCAAGCCGCCGGATTTCATGGCCTCGATCTTGGGGTACCAGTTCAGAACAACTTGATTCTTCTGAAGATAATCGGGAGGCTGCTGAACGGTCGGAATGGGACCTAGCTTGCGGAAGGCATCACCGAACTCGGTGCTCACTCCGTTGATCGTCTTCTTGAGCCGGATCATACGTAGCTTCTGCGTACCGAGCGACTTGATGACGGGCAGTAAAAATTCGATCCGGTCGTCGTTTTCAGGCATTCCTTCTTCCTTCAGGAATTCCCGGAACTGGGCCATGTAGTCCGCGTGGATGCCGAAGATGCCCAATGTTTCCAGGTTGCCGATATGCTTCGGTCGCTCGACCTGGTCGGGCAACTGGGCTTTGCCGCTCCGTTTCAGGCTGATGCCGTACCCTTTGAGACGCACGCCTCTACCGAACAATTGAATGATCTGCGCCCCTTCACCTTTTCCGACATTCATCAGCCCCATCGTGCTGACGCGCCAACTACTCCAGCCTTCGGTGAACTTCTTAGAGCCGATCAAGAGGTTGACCGTTGAGTGTGGCTTGTTGATTTCATGAAAAAGCGATCCCGAGAAATCCCGTTCACCGGCGGCCAAGCCAGCCTCCTCGCAGAGCTTGACGAGCTTGGCATCGTCCCCAACGTTGATGACACCGAACGGTTCGTTGTCCGCGCCTAGTCGCAGTGCCACTTCGCCGGTTGCGCCTTTGAGATTCTCGACATAAAGCTGCCCACCGCCCGATGCATTGAACAGGGTTGCCAGCGATTCGTTGAAAACCTGTTCGGCCGTCAAACCCGTCGTGTTCAGATATGTAAACCTGCCGGCGAACAGGTTCTTCCTAGCCGAAGTTTCCAGGCCCTGATTCAAGACGCGCTGAATTCGCTGGATGCTCCCAGCCCGGTCCAAAACGTACCGCCCGAGGAATTTCAGGATTTCCACAATGTCCGACGCATCTCGGCTAGCCAGCGTCTTCGTGACACTGCCGCCCACGAAAATCCAGAGAGGTTTTTCGATATTGAACGGCCGAAACGCAGATTCTTGTTCGCGATAGAGCCTTTGTTGCTGAAAGAATGTCAGCAAGCACGCGACTAGGTAGAGTTCAAGGTGATCCTTCTGGGTGCCTTCGTCCAGGTTCAGAATCTGATAATCCTTGCCGAAGCCGTCCCCGTAAAAGTAGCGATACGAGTAGTTAAACAGGACGTTCTTCGCGTAGAGATCGATGAGCTTCGGCTTCCCCGCAACGGCTTGCTGGAAGGTTGCTGAATACTCAAAGGAGAAGCCTTTCTCACATAGGGCGTTGCGGGCTTTCATCCATACTCCATCCTCGCCGCCGCTCGTGCCTCGGTGCCCTTCATCCACGAGTACCAGGTTATTTCCCTCGAACGCCTCAACCGCAACGGTCTTTTCGCCGGCTTCGTCACGCAGCCGCGTGACTTCAAGAATCTCGACGGGTTGCTGCCTGAACATATCGGCTACAGCATCCTTGTCGAAAAGCTCGGCTTCGACATCCGCTGCTTCAAATTCACGCAGGTGTTGCTGGCTCAACCCCTCGTTCGGCGTCAGCAGGATGATTCGGTTCAATTCACTGCGTCGCCCGTGCTTCTCCAGGTAGAATTGGTATTGCAAGATGTTCGCGTGCATCAGCAGTGTCTTGCCGCTGCCGGTCGCCATCCAGAACGCCAGCTTGTTTAGTTGTGTCCAAGATTCGACCGTCTCATTCAGGGGGACGATCTGGTCTGGTTCCGGTTTGTCCGCGTTGTACTTGGCGACTCTCTCGTTCAGTGCCTTGCGAAGTTCATCTGGTTTCGAGAAATACCAGTCGAGATAAACTTCTGTGAATAACAACGCGAGGTACTGAAAGTACTTCCAGACGATGGGTTCCTCGCCGAGCGTAATCCGCCGTTCGTTCAGCCGCTGAGTGTGTCGCACGATGTTTTGGTCGTACTCCAGCAACAACTCGGTCGGAAGAAATGTCAGGTTAAACAACTGGGCCGTCAGCGCGTGATGCAATCGGTGGATGTTGTTCTCGTCCAGCCCCTCCAAGCCCTCTGGGCGCAGATGTTCGGCAAGTTGCTCCAGCCGTTCGACACCGAATAGTCCCAGGAGCCACTGGTTCAGCACCAGCTTAAAGGGAAATGGCACCTGCGGCTTGTTGTTTGCCCGGCCGCGTGCTGGCACCAACGCGCTTGTTGTGGCGGCGCTCGAAGCAGGGTCGGCTTTGCGTGGTCGTCCTCGTGCCATTATTGGCCCTCCGTGGCGAACATCAGCCGCTGGAAGTCACCCTCTATAAGTCGAACCTTCCAGGTGTCGTCGGGGGCTTTCAGGTTCTCCAGGTTGTTTCCGCCGTTGACATATATGAGGCCAAACTCGGTGTCCTTGCTCGAATAGCCCTGTTTTGTGAACCATGCGTCGAGAACCAGATTGTCTTCCTCCGGATTGCCAGTGAGTTTCCGCCAGATGACCAGCGTCTTGCGACCATCCGGCATCGTGCCGGTGATCGTGCGGAACCAGTATGGCCCGGTCGCGTCCGGTTTGATGCGGTCTTTCAAACGGAGCCGCTTCTCTTTGTCTCGTTCGAATTGTGCTGAGAAGACATGCGGAACGGCGATGTGCTGCACCGTCAGGCCGAGCAGCCAGTTGAAGGTCTCGATGAGATCGACACTTACATCCCGGCTTTCATCGGAGCCGGGACGTTTGACCACGAGGCGATACAACGTCGGATCGCTAAATGCGGCCACGTTCAGCAGCGATGGGCTTTCACGGGTTTCCACCCTCAGCATGTAGCGCAGTAGGTATTGCTCGCGGAGCTTGTCGGTTCCCTGAGCGTCGGTAGTGTCAAGAAGGCTTTGCTGGGTTGTGGATCGTTTAACCTCCAGGTTATTGAGCGTATCCTCATACGATTCCAGGCGAATGATTTTGAAAAGGCGCGGACCTCGCTCGGTCTCCTCCGTCGTGGCTGATCGCGCCGGCTTCCCGTCTTTCCATTCAGGGGAAAAGGCTACTTTCTTGAGTCGAGGTAGCAGCACCGAATCAAAGTAGTCGGCCATCTCGACTAGAATGAATTTGCGATCTCCCCCATCCTCGCGGTTAAGATTGATAACAGCATGTCCCGTCGTTCCAGAACCCGGAAAATAGTCCAGGATGATGCTATGCATATCAGCATCACCTGCCAAAATAGAATCCTTGACAAGTGCGAGTGCTTTCGGAAAATCAAACGGTTTCCTTCCGAATAAGGCCTTCAATTCCGAGGCACCGTAATTTGCAGAAGCGTACTCATTTTTGTCCCACCATGTATTGGGAGTGGCTTCTTCATCCATCCTTGTCTTGAAGTCAATGCTTACTGCGCCTTCACCATTCCTTCTGATTCGATATTCCTCTGGCTCGCTGGTGACACGATCCGCACCTCGGTGCCATCTTTTCTCCACTTGCACCCCTTCAGCAATAGCTATCGGATAGACAACGACCTCGTCGCTTTTGGGATTTTCATTGATGATCCACTCTCCATTATCCCCAGTGGTTTCAGACCATGTCATGGGAGGCACACGCAGTTTGTCGTCTGACGATACATAAATTGGGTAAAACAGTTTCGGCCGGTCTTCTCGTTTGTCATTGTTTCCCGTCCGGATTAGGTTCAACCAGGCGTAACGGCCCTTCTCGTCTTGTTTTGGATATCGGGAGAGTCTTTTGTCGGTTGCTTCCAAGGACCCAGGATTGGATTCGTGGGTTTTGCCATAAAAGAGCACATATTCATGTGCAGGCGATAAGGTGCCCTTCGCCTTGCGGCTCTGAGGATTTGAGCGAACAGCCGCAACACCGAGAAAGTTCGGAAACAGTTCCTTGAGCATCAAACGAGCTTCACAGACCTCTTCATCATCAATCGCGAAGCAAAGCGTGCCCGACTTGGAAATCAATTGATGAGCTAGCAACATTCGACTTTGAGTTAGGCTAATCCAAGTCGAGTGCTTGTAATCGTTTTTATACAGAATAGCTGAGGCGTCCGTGTTATAAGGCGGGTCTATGTAGACACACTTCACCTTCTCCCGATAGCGGGCCTGCATCAGGTTGAGAGCCTGGAAATTGTCGCTGTGGAAGAGCACGCCATCGGTTTTGGCTTCGAGGTCGCCAAGGGCTTCGAGCAACCGAGCCGTGAAGTCGGCATCAAAGTGCCGCGTGTCGATCATCAGCGATGGATTCTCTTTAAGTAGCTCCGGTGACTTGAGCTTAGCCCTCTTGGCAAATAGGCCATCGTCGCCTTTGGTCAGATCGGACAGGTGATGCAGCGATTCCCACTCTTCCCATTGAGCGGCATTGGCCAGGATCGTCGGCAGGAATTCCTCGGAGATTTCGCGCACTGCTACGCAGTACTGGGTTTCGACCGCGAATTTCTTTTTTAGCCAAATCGCCTTCTCGAAGTCTTCTAGTTGGGCAAGGAACGTGATGAGCTTACCAGCGATGCGACGGATGACCTTTATTTTGGAGAGGTACTGCTCAACTCGCGGAGTTGTCTCGTTCTCTACGTCGTCCAGGTGCATGACTTCATTCTTTATGTAGAAGTCGATTTCGCGGCGTAGAAACGCGCCCAAATCTTTGTGGATGAAGTAATCGAAGGTGTTGCGGGCGACGTACCGGTTAAGGTGCGCGCGTATCCGCTTATAGTCGGCCTTCTCGCCGTCCGCCTTCAAATGTGGTTTGGCCAGTTCTGCGACCCAGGGCAAAAAGGCGGCTTCAGCGACTGTGAGCATTCGCTTCTCGGCTATGTCGGTCAGGTCTTTCTGGGCCGGTGGCTTGGTTTTGCCTTGTCGTATTTCTTCAGGCCAGTCCGTGAGAGTTGCTGGGCGGAACTCGAAGCGGAGGCTGAGTTCCGCCTGCTCCAAAGAGGCAAAGGCACCGGTCGCCAGGATGAACACTCGATCCTTGCCGTTAGGGGGTTTGATGTTTCCATGCTCGCCCTCGACGGCATCGGCCAGGCGAAAGTGGACTCGCATGGGTTTCGCGTCGTCGTCCGGCCTGAGTCGGAAGGCGTAGTCACGGAGGTATTCGCTGGTTTTGATGTAGTACTGGTCGTGGTTGGCCCAATAGAGTTTCACTTCTTCGCCGTCATAGGGAATAGCGTAGCGGCCGTCGCGTGAGTAGCGGCGTTTGGAGAGAAAATCGCCCTCTGAGTAGTAACGGCTGAAGAAGCTGATGAGGTGGTCGTAGACTTCGCCTTCGAGCGCGGAGATATCAACGGCGTCGGACTTCAACTTGTCGCGCAGATCTTTGACTTTGGGCAGCGTCCCGGGGTCCGCTCCGAGCGATTGTGCCTGCTCAATGGCCTTTGCCAATTGCTGCTCAAGCTCGGCTTTGTCGGCGGTCTTGTACTGACCAAACTCGGCTTTCACCTGGGGCAGCAGATCACGTTCGAGGAATGCGGTGACCTCGGCCGCCTTGGCGTGCATGATGCGATACAGACCGAAGTCGAGGTCCGGCTGATCGAGCTGGAACAACTCCTTCAGAAGAGATTTCAGTTTTTCGTATTTTTGGCTCATTGCTGCGTCCGTTCCTTCGTGGTTTCTCTCTGCGGGCCGTTAAACGACAGACCAGCGTATGGTGAAAAGTGTTTCGGTGTGGGTCCGCTGGGAAAGCCGCTTTTCAAGGGATTCAATCAGCGAGTCTCTTTTTTCGATGATCTCGTCCTCGGCCTTGAAAATGTCCTGGCGTTGGCGCCTTTTGACCTTCTCCAGCTTATGAATCTCTTCCTGGATTCGGTGCTGATCGGCCAATGTGGCGGCCTGTCGGGCCTCGCGCTGGAGCACCTTGATCTTCTCTTTGGTGTCACGCAGCGCCTTCTCGGCGGCGAGGACCATGTCGTCGGCCCAGTGCTCCAGCTTCTCCCTGGCCTGCTGGAAGTGACGACTGTTGGCCTCAAGTGATCGGCTAATATTTGCCTCAGCATGGCGAGTGGATTCTTGGGACAAGCGGACTGTCAAGACGTTAGGAAGCTCTGAACCAGCATCCACACGCCCGGAGCATTGAAACAGCTTGTCCATTGTCTCCTGATCCTGCGAATTGCCGTCGTCGTCAAACCCTGAGAAGAGCAAATGCTCCTCTGTCTCGAAAGAATCGATCACTTGACGGCAGAGCGTCAAATAGCCGCTCTTGCCACGTAGGGCTTCAATAACGTGCAGCCGAGTCGGGTGATTGCTCACGTCAAACGTAATACTGGCGGATGGCGTCTCGGTCCTCTTGGCTCGATCAAGGACCAATTCACCGAGCGGGTGAGAGAGGCGGTAAAGGAACTGTCCGGAATCGTCGCTGATTTCGGGAGTCGCTTGAGGATGTGTTTTGGAAATCAAGTGATAGCGACCGATTGGGATGTCATTGCGTGGCGGATCAGCGAGCTGAAATGCCAAGGTCTTTTCATCGAATTGGGCCTTGCCTTCCAGTATGAATCGTGTGACGGCCCAGAACCGCTTGCTCACACGGTCGAGTTGTGCCTTGGTGTCGGCCAGCTTTACTCGCAATCGCTCATGCACGTCTTCGTCAAAGTGTTCGAGAAGTGAACGTCGCGTGTCATCGAGCCGCGTGCGGATTTGTTCGTCCATCTCCTCCTGCAACATGCGAAAGGCAGAGTCGATCTCCTCAGTGCTACGGCACTGCTGGTAGATGGCGAGGATTCGTTTCTCGAAATCGACCCCGGACTCAATCGAGCCTAAGACTTCGTCGGAGGCGCCGAAAACGCCATCGAAGAGGCGGAATTTCTCGGAGAGCAATTCGAGAACACGCTGGTCCGCTGCATTCCGTTCGTTCAGGAAGTTGATGACGACAACATCATGCTTTTGCCCGTATCGGTGGCAACGGCCGATACGCTGCTCGATACGCTGCGGATTCCAGGGGAGGTCGTAATTCACCACCAGCGAGCAGAATTGCAGGTTAACACCCTCGGAGGCCGCCTCGGTAGCGAGCAGGATTGATGCGTTGTCGCGGAAATGCTCGATAAGTGCCGTGCGAACGTCAACGGCCCGTGAACCGGATGCCCGGCCCGACTCGCGGTTGGCCACCGCCCATTTCTCGTAGATAGCCGTCGCTTCTGGCCCGCCGTTCGTGCCATTGAACAGCACGACCTGTCCACGATAACCGTGGGATTCAAGGAAAGTTTTCAGATGCTCCTGCGTGCGTCGCGATTCGGTGAAGATGAGCGCTTTTTTGGCCGCACCAAACGAAGTCATCTTCTCGAAGCCGAGTTCCAGTGCCGTGAGTAAGCTGCGCGTCTTGGTGTCGATACCAATGCTGTGTGCCCATTTGGCGAGGCGAGCAAGAACTTCAATTTCTTCTTTCAGTCTCAGGCGGTCGATGGTCAATGTCTTCGTTTCGTCTTCCTCAGAGTCTGAATCTTCGTTGAGGATTTCGTCGAGAAGGTCGTCCTCGATTTCCTCGCCTTCTATCAATTGCTCCGTGAATTCGGGATCGCTCACCGCTTGTTGATCGCGAAGCGTCTCAAGGCGTGCCCGTAAGGTATCCAGAGTCGCGGCGATGGCCTGGGAAGAAGACGCGAGGAGCTTTCGCAGAATCAGGGCGGTCAAGTGCCTCTGTCGGTGCGGGAGTGCATAACTGTTTTCTCGTTGGAGGAAGGCCGAAACCGCTTCATACAAAGCGTGCTCGTCGTCGCTGGGTTTGAACGGGCGAGTGATCGCTCGTCTTGCGGTATAGCGGATATACTCGGTGACCTGATTCCGAAGGGTGCGTTTGCAGAAGGTCGAAAGCCGTTGCCTCAACGCCTCAAGATTGCTTCCCGCGCCGGTGTATTGAGCACGGAAAGAATTGATGTCCCCGAAAAGGTGTTCGTCGATGAGCGTTGACAGCCCGTAGAGTTCCACCAATGAATTCTGAAGCGGCGTTGCCGTCAGCAGAAGTTTTCGGCAGTCTTCGGTGGCCCAGCGAATTCCTTGGCCGACCTTATTGCTTGGGCGGTAGGCGTTCTTGAGTTTATGTGCTTCGTCGATGACAACTAAGTCCCAGGAGATCGCCTTCAGGTGCTCACGAATCTTACTGGCATAATTGAACGACATGACAAGCACTGCTTTCTCGGAAAGGGGTGCTCGACCCAACCGTTGCACATCCCGCGACGCCTTGGCGTCCAAGACGATAGCTGGCAGGTTGAACTTCTCCGAGAGTTCCAGCGCCCATTGCTTACGGATTGATGCCGGGCATATCACCAACAGCTTTCGCTTGCGTTCGGCCCAAGATTGGCAGAGGACGATACCTGCCTCGATGGTTTTTCCGAGCCCGACTTCGTCGGCGAGGATGACGCCCTTCGACAGCGGCGACTGAAGTGCAAAAAGGGCCGCCTCGATCTGGTGCGGGTTGAGATCGACCGCCGCGTCAAAGAGCGACATCGACAAACGATCCAACCCGGCGGCACCTCTCCGAGTTAGCTCGTAAGCGAAGTATTTGGCGTGGTATTCAGTCATCGTGGCCGCTCAGTTTGGAAGCCGTTGACGGACTTTTCGTTTTGGCATCCACTGCCCGTTTCGTTTCCGGATTTTTCTTTCCAGCAATCACGTAGCGCCATCCCTCTTCGTTCTTTTCGGCCCGGATATCGTGCCCCCTCAGCCGCAAAGCCGTGACGCATCGGGAAATCGTCGGGATCGAGACGCCCACTTCTTCAGCCAGCATGGGCGTTGAAAACCGCCCAGTGCGAATCAGGCGGAGTACATCGTCAAGGCGGCGTTCGATCTCCAGGGATCGCTCAAATGGCATTCGGGGTGCTCCTTTTGCTTGCAGTAGGGTCTATCGGCCCGTGATAGACTTGTCAAGGTCCGTTGTTCTTGTCCCGAACGGGTTTACGGCGGATCGGCTTGCGGCCGTCCTTTGCTTCTGAAAACCGGAACAGAAAAGAGGGAAGAGAGTGGGGGCCTGGGGGCGGGAACTGGGGCCTCTGGTCCTGCCCCCAGATGGCTTCCGGGAACAGGTGGATACTCATCAGCGAATTCCGCGACCCGGACTCAAGACAGGCTTGGTTCCTGGTCCTTGCGTTGCCGCTCCATCGCGATACGCTCCTGGAACGTCATCGGCGGCTTGCCAGATGAATTCGGCGAAGGTTCTGGCGGCAGAGCCGACCCTGCTTCGGGTGCAGCATCGGCTTCACTCGCTGATTCGGATGCGGGAATTGACTCCGCCCTGCGGCGGATGCGGGCGGTGATGGGTTCCTCGGCAGTGGAGTGTTTTTGGCGGACTCGCTGAGGCGTCGCCTCGATGCTGTTCGCTGCCTTGATCGCCTTGATCTTCTCGGCCAGTTCGGAAGCGCTCGGACCCTCCTCGTTGTCCAACTCGTGGGCTGTGCTGGAAAGGCCAGCCTTGAGCTGGTCGCGCAGGCTGGTCAGTTCAGTCAGATAGGTTTCATGCGTGAAGGGCTTGCCAAGGCGGGCCTGGTAATCGCGAAGCTGGGCTTCCGCGATGGAAAGGTCTTGCTGGACGCGGACGCATTCAGAGCCGTAACCGCTGGCGAGTCGTTCCAGTGCGTTCAGCACGGCACGCGGCCCCTGGTGTTCGCGTGAGAGGCCGGACTGACGGGTGATCGCACCTTCCAGGTACACGTCGGGCGGAAATTGCGGATGAAGCACAAGGCCGAAACGTAAGCCACGATAGTTGCCAAGCGGCACGCGGGTCGTGTCGCGGACGTTCTTCGGTAAGGCATCCAGTTTACCGCCGAGAATCTCGGGTATGTCTTCGCGTGACCAGGTGCGGCCCGCGATGGTGATTGGGTCGCCGGCACGGGCGTTGGCGGTCGCCTCGTCTGCCGTGAGCTTCGACAGTCGCTCGCTCTGGCTGGCGATGGTCGCTGGCAAGTCGCGCACGCTGCGGCGGGCGACGTATTGTTCGTCGAGATGGTTCTTCTTGAGTAGAGTGAGGCGTTGCAGTTCGGCGTCAGCTTCCGCCAGCGTCAGCACGGCTGGATTCCCCGACGCAATCGCCTTGACCTCGGCGTAGGAGAGTTCCTGGCCGCCGATGTCCTCGGCGCGGCGGGTGGCGTTGTCGCCGGTGATGACCTGGCCAATGAACCGCGCTTTGGTTTCAAGTGCCTGCCACATGTAGGCGTCGAATGATCCTTCGGTGACGTAGCGGTAGATCGCCACTTCCTCGTTTTCGTTTCCCTGCCGAAGGATGCGGCCGTCGCGCTGCTCGACTTCCGCTGGCTTCCAGGGGGCGTCGAGGTGATGCAGCGCAACTAGGCGTTTCTGGACGTTGGTGCCGGTGCCCATCTTCTGCGTGCTGCCGATCAGAATGCGAACGGAACCATTGCGGACCCTCTCGAAGAGTGCCTGTTTCTTGGCGTCGGATTCAGCGTCGCCGATGGCGGCGATCTGGTCACGGGGAATGCCGTGGGCAACCAGCTTGGTGATAATCTCGTCATACGGTGAGTAACCCCAGGCGGTCGGATTGACGCCCATGTCAGCGAAGATCATCTGCGTGCCGCGTGTCGCGGCGGTCTTCTTCCATGTGTCCGCGACATTCTCAACGAGGCGGTTGACTTTCGATTCCGGGAAGTCGGGTGCCGTGGCTGAAAGCATCCTTGCGTCGGTGGCCAGCTTGCGTCCGTCGGTGGTGATGGCGAGTGCGTTGTCAACACGCGGGTCAACTTTTTGCGACCGCAAGCGTTCGTAGCGTTCGACCAGTTCTTGCTGAAGGGCTTGCTGCTCCTCGGACATCGGGCAGGCAACAACGGTGGGCTTTCCGCCTTGCAGGCGGGGGCGCGGCAGGTTCAGCATCTCGGCCGTCTGCACATCGGAGAACGCTCGGAACATCTGCTGGAGTTCTGGCAAGTTCGTGAAGCGGGCAAATCGGCTGCGTGGACGCAGACCCGCGCCGTCGGGTGAGATTTCCATCGTGTCAACTACTTCGCCGAACGTGGCGGCCCATGCGTCGAAATGCTCCAGCCCGCGTTCCCTGAGCCCTTTGGGATCAAGGAATCGCTGCATGGTGTACATCTCCACCATCGTGTTGCTGATCGGAGTGCCGGTGGCAAACGTCACGCCGTGGCCGGCGTGCTGCTCGTCGAGGTAGCGGGCTTTCATGTACACGTCGAAGGCACGCTCTGAGCCTCCGGTCTGGATTCCGGCGACGCGCTCCATCTTGGTCGGCGTCTCCAGGTTCTTGAAGTAGTGCGCTTCGTCGATGAAGACGTGATCGACGCCGAGTTCATCAAACACCAGCCCGTCATCCTTCTTGTCGTCGGCGAGCAGGTCTTTCAGCCGTTCGCACCGTGCTGCTTTCTGCTTCTCGATGGTCTTGATGAGATTGCGGTTGGCTCCCTTGTCGGCAGCGTGCTCCAGTAGCAGTTGGTCGTACTCGGCGATTTGCTCGGTCAGGAACTTCTCCTGGTAATCCCGGCTCATGCCGATTCGCTCGAAACTCGAATGCGTGACAATGATCCCGTCCCATTCGCCGCTGGCGATCTTGGCGGTGAGCATCTTGCGGCGATCCCGCGAAAGGTCTTCCTTGCTGGCGACCAGCAGCTTGGCGTTCGGGTAAAGCTGCATGAATTCGCGGGAGAACTGCTCCAGCAGGTGGTTGGGGACGACGTACATCGGCTTCTTGATGAGACCGGCTTCCTTCATCTTCATGCCGGTGGCGGCCATCGTGAACGTCTTGCCGGCGCCTACGACGTGGGCCAGCAGCGTGTTGCCGCTGCTCATGCCACGCCAGACCGCATCCTTCTGGTGGGGCCGAAGCGTCAGCGTCTGGTTCATGCCGGGGAAGTCGAGATGCCCGCCGTCGAACAGGCGGGGCCGGAGGTTGTTGTAGGTGTCGTTGTAAGTCCGCACGAGACGCTCCGTGCGTTCAGGATCGGAGAATACCCAGGAACGGAAACGCTCCTTGATGAGTTTCTGCTTCTCGCGGGCGGCCATCGTCGCTTCCTGATTGACGACCCGCTCCTCGCGGTCGCCATTCTGGATCGTGTCGTAGATGGTCGGCGATTTCATGTTGAGGGCCAGGTCCAGCAGCCAGGTGCCGTTGGCGCGACCTGTCCCAAATTCGGACGTTGCTCCAACCGATGCCTTGGCGGCGTAACCGGCGTCGAGGCTCCAGACGGCATCTTTTTTCAGGTGGGCGACTGGGATAGAAGATAGCTCGACCTTGAAGAGGTCGGCGGCGAATGCCTGGATGTCGCTCACCGGTATCCAGGGTGCGCCAAGATTGGCGTCGATGTCTCCCGGCAGCACGTCCTCGGGCTGCACGCTTCGCAGGGCGTTGACGTTGCGGGCATATTGAGGACCGGCGTGTTCGGCGGCGGTGAGTTTGGTGCGGACATTCCCGGAGAGATAGGCGTCGGCGGTTTGCCATGTTCTGGATTCCGGGTCAGGAAAGATCAGTTCGCCCAGTTCGGCAACGATTTCGGCTTTCTGCTTGCCGTAGAGCGTTCCGATGAACGGCAGATCCACGGCTCCTTTTTGGTTCAGGGAAACCAGCAATCCTTCCTCGGCGCTGCGGACATGGGTGATGGGCGGAGTCTTGCCCACCACGTCCCTGGCCATGATGGCGGCTTTCGTTCCCTTCCCCGTAACCTCGTCATAATCTTCCAGGGACATGACCAGCATGGCGTCCGGGTCTTCGCGGAACTTCACCAGATTGGGCATCCGGCGGATCATGCTGCCGTCGGCGGTCTCGCCGAAGGTGGTCTTGTTGATCGGGCCGTACGCGGCCACGAACCGGTCGTAGGCCAGATTGAGTTCGCGGCGTGCGTCATCACGATTCGCCTCGGGCCAGCCTTCGTTCTGAGATTGCAGCACGCGGCGGGCGCGGTCCCGCAGGCCCACGAGGGCGGCCAAGCGTTTTCCGGTGAGCGTTCCGTCTGCTTTCAGGGTGGTGCCACCGTACACAACGGGCACACCCTGCCCGCCTTCGGATTGGTAAATGAGCTTGTCGTCGCCGATGAAGAAGCTGCCTTCGCCGATATGCCGCTCGGGCGGCGGTGGAATAAATGCGGGTGCTGTCTCTTCCTTCTGATCTGTGGTTGCCTGAATGCTTTCAAATCGCGGCAGGCGGCTCACTGCTTCCCGAAGCTTCTCGCTTATATCGCCATTGCTGGTGACGCTGAAGCCTTCCCCGCCGTAGAGCGTGTCCTTGCGGCTCCACTTGCCAAGCACCATCTCCGGATGGTTCAGGAAGTAGCGGTTGACAGGAACCTCTGCGCCATCGATCTCTAGCGGTGCCACGCCCAACCAATCAGTGTCCACATGATTGGCTGGCTCCCCAGGAGCCCGCTTGCGAAGAAACACGATGTCGGTCACCACGGCGGTTCCTTCCCGTTTGAACGCATCCGATGGCAGGCGGATGGCTCCCACGAAGTCGGCCTTCGAGGCGAGGTACTCGCGGATGGCGGCGTTCTGCTTGTCGAGTGTGAAATGCGACGTAACCAGTGCCAGCACTCCGCCGGGCTTCAGGGCGTCGATGGATTTGGCGAAGAAGTAGTCATGCAGGGAAAGCTTCTGGCCCTGGTAATCAAGCTTGAGGTCAGCGAACGGCACGTTGCCGATCACGGCATCAATGCGATTCTCGGGCAGCTTCGTGTCGCGGAAACTCTCGATGCGGATGTCGTGTTCGGGATGGATGGCCCTGGCGATGCGGCCGGAGATGGAGTCCAATTCCACGCCGATGAAGCGGTTTCCCGGCGTGCCCTGCCCCATGAAGTTGCCGATACCGCAACCGGGTTCCAGGACAGTGGCCTTATCAGGCACGCCCAATCGGGCAATCGCTTCGTGCATGGAAGCGATAACGGTCGGCGATGTGTAAAAGGCGTTGAAGGTCGTCCGCTTGGCGCTGTCGTATTCCTCCGGGGTGAGCAGCGTCTTTAGCTCATCTCCCAGGGACTGCCATCCGGCGTCCTTGTATCTGCCGCTGACCGGATCGGGAAATATCGAGAGTGCCACGGGACCGAAACCGGCGAAGCGGGAGAGCAGTTGCTTTTCGTCAGGTGTCGCCGTTCGGTGTTGCTGCTCGATGGCTTTCAGCGTGCGGATAGCGGTGATGATGTCGCGGGCCTTCGACTTCTCGCCGCTGGCGATCGGGGCCGGCTTTAATTGCCGGTTCGGTTCTGGTTCTCTGACAGAAATGAATGGTGGTGGTGTGTCGAACTGCAAACTCAACTGAGTGCCCATCATGGCACGGTCTCCTTCCCTTGGCGTTTCCGGCCCCGCCGTCGGGGCCTCACGGCACGCCAGGGACTCAGCATTGAGCCGGGGCTCCGCTCGCGTAGCGACCGTGCCAGCGGAAAGTTGGGGGAGACCTTCAGGGGGAACCGGGTTTCCGCTTGCACGGCCCGGCGGGCTGAGTACAGTGCCGTCGCCTATGGACCCAGGCGGGGCTGGAGTGTCGGGAGGAGAATCGCCGAAGACGGGATCAAAAAGACTCGGCTGGTTCCGCGATGCTTTCAGCCGCGCGACGTGTGATTGCGGATGAACGCCATTGCTGCGTCGAGGGAGAGCGGTTCGTTGTCGCTGGGATGTGACGCGCTGGGCAAACGATCCTCCAAATCCTTGAGGGCCATCTCCAGGGCCTCGCTCGCGATCTGGCTCTGGTCGCTGCCCGGCCTCTCCTGGCCGAGCGTCTCCTTCCATGCTTCGTGGCTGCTCTTCAGATCCCTGGCGTAACTCTCCATTGTCGTTAGCAGCTTTCGGTCCTTCCGAAGTTGCTCGTGCATCTCCGGCCGTTGTTGCAGGAGTTCGAGAACGATGGTCTTGTACTGCATGTTGGTCTCCTTCATCGGTTGTTGTTATTGAATTCGGCTGGCGAGTGGAATCGTCAGGGTCGTCGGGAAATAGCGTGGGCTGGTCCCAGTTGGGAGGTTTCTTCGGCATATGTCAAGGGAGCGCCTCCACCCTGGACGGCTTTGCCTGCTGCTTCAGCCTGTCGTCTGATTGTGGATAGCGGTGACGGCCCTGCATGGTGCTACCATCACCGCCCCCGGCCCCGGTGATGGTCGGTCGGGCCGAATGCCTCTTTAAGTACGTGGCTGGCGGCAACGCCTGCCATCACAATCATGCAGCCCAGTGCGACGTACTGCATGACCATCGCGGTGCGTTCGTTGCCGCAGTTTCTCGCCATCGACTGCGCCTGGGAGCCAAGGTCCTGAAGGTGATAGGTGGGAGGAAAGGTCATGATCGCCTCGGTGACCAAACCCAGTTAGAACGGCACTTCGCGTCCGGCACCTATCTCCTGCCGGATCATATTGCAGACCTCCTGGTAGAGCCGCTCGGCCTTCACCCGTGTGGTTGCGGCGTTATCCGGCGTGATGGCATGTGCCCAAATCTTGTCGGCTTGCTTCCACACCCACCCTGCGTCGCGCATCGTGTCGAGCACGGCACGGCTGGGCTTCTCCTCGAACTTGATCGCCATCTGGCGGTCGCGCCTGCTTTCATAGAGGCGGACACCAACAACGTGGTCCGCGGCGATAACGAAGGGATCGGCTGCGGAAGTCCGCATCCTCTGGCCAACCCGCTCGGCAAATGAAGGGCGGTTATCGTTGGCCGCGTCGGCTGCCTCATGGTTGTCATTGGCAACGGCGGGCGGTTCTGCGACTGCTGTGCCGGCTTCTGGCGCGGCGGTTTCCGACGTGGTGGTAGTTGATGGTTCTTTGTCTTGTTTGCGCTTGCGTGACATGATGAAAACCTCCTTGTAGATATGAGGGGAAATTCCTTAACCCCTATTTCGGATTGTAGCACTGTGCAATTTCTCGCGCAATAGGCGAACTGCGGGTTTGCGGGGTATTGACACGCGGAAAGCCGCAGAAAATATGGTGTCTCCGCGTTGCTGCATTGCGACAGCGGCGGAATCCCTGGCCTTGTGGCGGGTGGCTTTGTTGCGTTTTTCGCCCTCCGGTACCAGTGCCCAGAGCCGTCAAACGGCATCGGCAAGTGGCAACACGGAGGGCGAATCCAAGCGAGGTTCGCAACTGCACAAAAGGGGCGCGTCCGGCATCCAGTGAACACGGCCGGATAGCCCCTGCGACACCGAGCTTGGCAGGCGTCTGACCGCTGGAACCGTTCCAGCCAACCTATGCAGTGCATAGGGAAGACGCCTGAACCAAAATGGAAAAGCAATACCTTCAGAAAACGCATCCACCACACCGGACCATGAGGCATACGGACGTGGATGCATCACGCATGGGGAGCGTGTTGCAGTGCGATGGGATAATGCCGCCAGCCTCGGTCAACACCGACGCTGGGAGCGACTCTTATATCTATGTCCGGGTTGACCGCGAGGCAGCAACCGGCACAGGGGGCAAGATGCAAGGGGGAGCGGAGTCAAGGACGGACGGCGGAGAGTCGGTCGGTAATGATTGGGCGGTGCCTGAATCCGTGAGCGAATTTGACCCATTCCGCCTGATAAGTGGAACGGTCTTTGTCGGAGATCAAGGGGGAGTCTCGAAACCGGCGACCGGAAAACCGGGCAGGACGAGCCGGTTTTCCGGGTTCTTAAGCCGGGTTCGAGCAGCAGCGGGATGCGGCCCTTGAGCGGAGACGTACAATCCACTCCCTGGCGGAATGGATCATTCCCGGTGCCTTTCGTGTTTCCGCGATTTCTCTCAAGTGCGTTTGGCAGGTATCCTTGAAATCCGCGGGCGATTCACCCCCGGTTTTTCACGTCAGGGGGCTGGAGGGGGCGATAGCCGTCGGTACTCCGACCGAGCGTACGCGGAGCCCGGAGTCACCCGGTCAGCATGGATGCTGAGACGCCCATAGATTGAGGCAACTGGACTTGGATCGTGTCCACGGAAGAAACGCGGAAAGAAATAACGCATCAATCCGTCGAAAAGGCAGAACGACTTACAGGTGCCGGTCATTCCGCGAGGGCAGCGGCTTTTCTCCTGGTCAAGTACTTCATGTTGACACGCTTGGGTAGGCCGGGCTTGTTCCATGCGATTTCGGCCAGGAGGATGCCGCTTTCGAGGCGATGCAGGGCTATTACCTTGCCCTGGGCAGACATAGCCACTTCCGCACCGACATGCTGGCGGTCAAGGAAGGCTTTGGTGTAGGCAACGTTGTCACCGACTTGAATTCTGCGAGCGATCTCGGATTGGTTGGACATGGTGGGCCTGAAGGGTTGTTCCAAGCGGGTATAGACCCATCGCCGGATCGTGTCAAACAAGTGCTCTCTGGAGCCGGAGCCTGTCGGGCAGGCCCCGACGGTAGTGGAGTCTAAAAGGGCGGTTCTCCGCCCGTCTCCGCCTCGTAATGAAAGCGAGCACGATCAAGGGCTGCATCGAAGTCGTAGTCGTGGCGGTCTGACCAGTGCTTCAGGTCGCAAAGCAGGTCGCCGAGGGCATCCTCTTCATCCACTCCTGTCTCGTCGATGAACGTGCGGAGCGAGGCACCTGCCCAGGCGGCACGTTTGTCATTCATTCCCTCGGGATCGGGTGGAAGCTTGCGGAAGTGCTTGAGGCAAGCTGAATACCCGCACTCAGCGCACTCGGTGGCGCTGTTACGGTCCCATTCGATGTCACCGCGTGGCCAGCGTGCGACCTCCGCACCGTCGTCTGTAACTTCGGCGGTAATGGATGCGTGGATGAAGAACCGGTCTCCCTGGCCGCACTTCGGGCAGCGGATGCCTTCCAGGCAGTTCGTGTTTGTCATGCCGGCCTCCCTGATTCAGCGGATTCGTCCGTGTTGTCGTAGTCGCGGATTTCGTACCCGATTCCAGGAGGTACGTTGAGCACGTCCTGCACGACGCCGCCTCGAACTTCGATGATGATCGATGGCGGGGCATCCGGCGCACCACCGGCCGCTTCTTCGATGGCGGCGACAGCTTCCCGGTACGCCTGGCCTTCCTCTCCCTCCGCCTCGTCGTAGTCAGCAAGCAGGTTGGCACAGGCAACCAGCGCTGTGAGCAGACGTGGTGCGGTTGAACCAAGGCGTGCGTTGGCCTCCTGGAGTTCGGCCGGTGTGTCTTCATTGGTGTCGAAGACTTTGGTGCAATCGGCATCGAAAACCTCGAACGCAGGGAGTTCGTCGCCCACGTTGCTGCTGGCATCCGTGCCCGGATCGCGGACGGTGTAAGGGCTATACATGTAGCTCCAGGGTGCGGGCGCAAATGTGCTCATGATGCCCTCCCGGTCGCTTCCGCGATTGCCTGACGGATGGTTGCCTGGATCAGGGTACGCTGCACGAAGTGTTGCGCGTCGATCCATTCGGATGCGGTCTTCAAAGCCTCCAGCAACTTCGGCCCGGCGTGCATGACCCGCAGGTGTTCCTCTGCCTGGTAGGAGCCGGTGAACCTGGTTCCGGTGATTTTGAAGAAGACCTCTTCGGCAACGTCGCATGTGGGAAAGTCGCCGATGGCTTCGACGCCTTCGCCGTTGATGTGACCGTATAGCGTCCACACGTCGGCTTCGTGCGGCTCGCACACCTCGAAGTAGAATTTGCCCGGACTGTCCGGCTCTTCGTAGCGGCGGCATGGACTGATTTCGTAGTTGTCAAAAACTTTCATAGTTGCGATTCCTTTCGCTATGGGCGACCCGTTGCCGGGCCGCCCGGTTAATGCGATTAAGCTGCCTGCTGGGATTCCCGGCGGGCCTTGGCGTCGGCGGCTTGCTGGTGCATGATCCAGGTGTGGGCCATGTCGAGCAGCTTGGCCATCGTCAGCAGGTCGTCGGACCCGAGGCTGTCAGTTTCCTTCCAGGTCTCGTCGCCTTGCTTGTAGCCGCGTGCTGGAATGACGCTGTACCAGTTGCCCTTCTCGCTGTGGTTCCGCCAGATGGTGACTTGCAGAACTCCCATGCGGAGCTTATGAGCGGGTTTTGACATGTTGATCTCCTTCTCTTGAGTTTCAGCCCCGACCATCGGGGCCTTACGGCACGTCCCAGGAGCCCGCCTCAGCCGGGAGCGTGAGCGCCGGTCAAGCGAAAGGCCGAAGGCTTCCGCCTGCGGAAAGCGGCCTTGGCAGCTTGATCCGCCCGGCGGCGGGGTCAAAGTGCCGTCGTGAAGGCCCAGGTGCGGGGCTGGCTCATGCCGGGGAAGGAGAGATGGCTAACCGTGAGTACCAGTTAGTCGTAGCGGAGTGAGTCATGGAATCTGGCAAGCACGATTCTGGGCTAGCCGGGAGATCGCGACTCACAGATGCCAGGGCGGGAACATCATCGCGACCTTGGACCGTCAAACAAAAGCAGCGGAACGGCTACGCAGCACTCTTACGGCCTCCGGCGTTTTGACGCTTATCCCCCGCTGCAAAACGACACAGCAGCCACCGGCGGACCGGAGAGTCAAAGACTCTGTCAAGCACCAGGCATAGCGCACCGAGTCCCAGAAGCAGATAGATTCCCGCGTAAGGAGCATACGTTTCAACCTTGACGCCGTGAAGGTCAAGGACGTTATGAACTACTCTTGCGATTGGCTGATGCAGCACATACAGGGCATAGGAGATTGCGCCCAATGCCCTGAACACGATGGCGACCATGCCCGATGGCTCGCACCACAGCGCGCAGTAGATGATGGCCGGGAACACGATCGTTACAAATACGAAGTCGAAATATGGACGAACGGCGTCCGATGGGTCGCTGGCAAGTATTGCCCCTATGACGGAAAGTATCAGGATCGACGCATAATGTTGATGCTTTGCACTGATAGGGAGCGGAGCGACGCCCGCAGTGAAGATGCGAAATAGAAGTACACCTGCAAAGAAGGAGTAACCAACCCGGAAGAAACCAAATGGGAATCCCTTCATCGTCCAGCCAAGGGCCAGGCTGTGGTTATCCTTCAGGTAGAGCGCGATCATGAGTCCGATTGCTGACGTACCCATTACGGCGAGCAGATTGCGGATATTTAGAAAACGGATACATGCGGCGTAGGCGATATTGGCCGCCATTTCAAAGAAGAGCGTCCAGGCAGGTCCGTCAAGCGGATAGATCTTGCCGTTGATGGTGAAGGGATTCGGCAACAGCGTTAGTGCCAGGATTATGCACAGAGCAACATTGCCCACCTGTACTTCGTCGGCAATACCGAAGAACATGGCAAGAAGGGTGATGGTGCTGGCCAGAACATACAGTGGGTATATGCGGATTGCCCTAATCACGGTAAAGCGCCACGTTCCCATGCCTGCGAGTAGCCGTTGCTCGTAGGCATTGGCAATCACAACTCCGCTTAGCAAGAAGAAAATATCCACGGCAAGATGCGTTTGCTCAAGCCGGCCGATGCCGAAGAACGACTCGGTGTGCAGCATCGCAACAAGAATCGCCGCCACCCCCCTGATGCCATCCAGCGTCGTAAACACACGCCGACCTGGTTGCGTATTCCTTATTGCATCCTCGTTCATGAGTTATGGTCACCCTGCGATCAACACGGCATGCAGTGTGCGGCGAAAGCGCGTATATGTCAAATGGTCGGACAAAGACGGTCGTCAATAGCGCTTACCGCCATAGCCATTGCCATTGCTCATTGGTGCCGGTCGTGCGTCGCTTCATGGCAAATGGCTTGCACCAGGAGGCCGCAGGGGCGTCCAGCGTCCGGCAGGACCGTGCGAGAGCGCAAGCCCGCAGGCACCCGGTCGCCACGATGGCGAGGTGCCCAAAAGCCCTGCCACGGCCACACCCAGCGGTTGAAGAAGTAAAAATGCGGCCTGTAACAAAGTGTCCGGGAAGGCAGTCAAGGGCAGCGGGAAAAAACCTGTCCGGCCAAGTTCGAGGGCGGCCATGATGCACTGATATTGCGGTGACATATCAGTGACATTTCACAATATAGATACCTCGCAAACGTAGGCTGGCTGCGGGTTACAGCATCATCGTTAACTTTTCGTTAACGCTCGCGTGCTACGATAAAATTAGGCATGATCCGAATCTCGCAACAGGATTGTGCATCTGGAGCCAAGCGTTACTACGCTACAGCAGATTATTACAGTGAAGGACAGGAACTGGTCGGCTTGTGGGGCGGCAAGGGCGCATCCCGGCTCGGGCTCTCCGGGACGGTAGACAAATTCTCCTTCGAGCGGTTGTGTGACAACCTCGACCCGAAAACGGGCGAGCCGCTCACCGTCAGGACGCGGGCGGAACGGACGGTTGGTTACGATTTCACCTTCTCCGTGCCCAAGTCGGTTTCCCTTCTGTACGCCATGAGCGGCGACCAGGGCATCATGGATGCCTTCCGCGCATCCGTCGATGATACGATGCGTGAGATCGAGGGTGAAATGCGTACGCGCGTCCGCCGGAAGGGCCAGGACACCGACCGCACCACGGGCAACATGGTTTGGGCCGAATTCATCCACACCACCTCCCGGCCTGTTGACGGACTCCCCGATCCGCAATTGCATGCGCACGTCTTCGCGTTCAACACCACCTGGGACCAGGACGAGGAACGCTGGAAGGCGGGCCAGTTCCGCGAACTGAAGCGGGATGCACCGTATTTCCAGGCAGCGTTCCGGGTGCGGCTGGCCAACAAACTTCAGGACATCGGCTTCGGCGTGGAGCGCAAGCGGGACGATTTCGAGATCGCCGGGATTCCCAAGGATGTGCTGAAACGCTTCTCGCGGCGCACGGCGCTGATCGAGAAGCTTGCCGAGGAGAAAGGCATCACCAGTCCCGACCGCAAGGCGGAACTCGGGGCCGAAACCCGCGAGAAAAAAGGAAAGGCACTGGGCTGGGAATCGCTCCGCAAGGAATGGAACGCTCGCCTCACCGACGAGGAACGCAATACGCTCGCTTCCGTGCATCGCCGCGAGAAACCAGTGGCGAGGTTGGAGCGTGCGGAGACGCAAGCGGTCGATCATGCAATTTCGCATTGCTTCGTGCGTGAGGCGGTGGTGCCGGAACGCAAGATCGCTACTGAGGCGCTCAAGCGCGGGCTGGGCGCGGTCACGGTCGTGGGCGTGCATAAGGAAGTGCGGAATCGCCCTTTGATAACCAGCGAAGTGACCGGGCGCAGGATGGTGACCACGAATGAAATGCTCGGGCTGGAATCGAAGCTCATCGAATTCGCCCGTGATGGTCGCGGACGCTGCCGACCGCTGGGCGATCCGAAGCGGCCCGTCTCCCGCAATTGGTTCAACGAAGGGCAGAAGGCTGCTGTCAAGCACGTCCTCGGTTCCCGCGACCGCGTGATGGTCATTCGCGGCGTGGCGGGCACCGGCAAGACGACCCTTGAGCAGGAGATCGGCGAAGCGCTCGCCGAAGCAGGCCGACCGGTTGCCGCGCTGGCGCAGTCAGTCAAGGCCAGTAGGGAAGTGCTCCGCGAAGAGGCAGGGTTCGCCCATGCCGACACCGTGGCCAGGTTCCTCAAGGACGAGCAGATGCAGCAAGCCGTCAAGGGCGGCGTCATTCTCGTCGATGAGGCAAGCCAGCTTGGCTCCCGCGACATGTTGAAGGTGTTTGGCGTGGCCGAAGCGGTCAACGCCCGCGTGATCCTCGTGGGGGATCGCCGGCAACACCGCAGCGTCACGGCGGGTGAGCCGCTCAAGCTGCTGGAAGAACTGGCCGGGCTGCCGGTGGCCGAAGTCACGGAGATCCTGCGGCAGCAAGGCGATTACAAGAAAGCTGCCCGCGACTTAAGCGAGGGCCGGACGGCGGAAGCGTTCGAGGAGTTGGACAAGCTCGGCTGGATCAGGGAAGTCCCCGACGCCGAACGCTACGAGCAGTTGTCGGCGGCGTATCTGGCGGCGGTGGCCGAAACGAAGCGCGGCGGGGAACACAAGACGGCCCTCGTCGTGTCGCCGACGCACGCCGAAGCGGATCGCATCACGTCCGCCATCCGTGCCGGCCTCAAGGAACAGGACAAGCTGGGCAAGGAACGCCTGGTCAATGCCTGGGTGCCGACGCACCTGACGGAAGCCCAGAAAGCCGATGCGACACAGTACGAGAATGGCGACATGCTCCAGTTCTTTCAAAATGCGAAAGGGCACGCCAAAGGATCGCGGCTAACGGTGGCCGACGGCGTGACGCCGCCGACGGGCCTTGCCGAACGCTTCGAGGTATACCGGCCGCGAGAGATTGCGCTGGCGGTCGGCGACCGCGTGCGGATCACGGCAGGCGGCAAGACGAAGGACGGCAAGCATCGCCTGAGCAACGGGTCGCTGTTCACCGTCGCGGGATTCACCAAGCGCGGCGACATCATCGTGGATCGCGGCTGGATCATCGACCGGGATTTCGGCCACCTCGCTCACGGTTACGTCGTGACCAGCCACTCAAGTCAGGGCCTTACCGTGGACAAGGTGATGATCGGCCTGTCCTCCCAGTCCTTCCCGGCGACCTACCAGCGGACCGCGTATGTGGCCGTGACACGCGGCAAGGAACAGGCGCTGATATACACCGACGACCGGACGGAACTGCTCAAGGCGGTGATGCGGCTGGATGATCCGATGTCGGCAACGCAACTTGCTGAATCGATGAACGGCAAACCGACGGGGCCGGATCGGCTTGGAAAACACCAGACGACCGCCCAGCAACTGGCAGCCGTTGCCCAGCAACACCATTTGATGCAGCAGGCCAATACCAGGAACCAGCCCGAAAGGGGATTGGACCATGAGCGATGATCGTCCTCCTACCCATCAGGAACGATTGAAGGGGATTCTCCGGCCTGGGACAAAGGAGCCCGACGCCGAGGAAACGGAAGCCTCGTGCGGAGCGTTCGGCTACTGGAGGGGCGTGCGCGATCTGCCGGGATCATTGGAGTTCCGTTTCCGCGATGGCAACAGTGCGTGGTTTCCCTACGGCTGGCTAGGACCGTGGAAGTACAACCCGTCCGAAGGCCTGCTCCTCAAGTTCTCCGGCGACCTCGTATACATCGTCCTGATCCGGGGCAGCAACCTGGATAAGCGCCTCAACGATGGAGCGATCAACCTGACGAGCGGCGGCCTGCAACGCAACCGCATCGTCTGGATTCAAGAAATGAAGAAGGAGGACATCGAGAAAATTGGCGACACCGGCCCGACCATCGACAGCATCCAGGTCGAGGAATTCGAGTCGCAGGCGGCGCTAAAGGAGTGGCTGAAGCAGAACGCCCCGGCGTTTGTGCGGTAAGTCCGAATTCAGGTCCGGTCCCCGAACAGGATGCGCCCCAGCCGCACGCAGGTGGCGCCCATGCGCACCGCCGTTTCAAAATCCTCGCTCATGCCCATGCTGAGTTCCGCCAGCCCGTTGCGCTTGGCGATTTCCCCGAGCAGGGCGAAATACGGCGCGGGCGGCTGTTCGTGCGGCGGGATGCACATGAGCCCGGTGACGGGCAGGTGCAATTTGCGGCAATAGTCCACCAGATGGTCCGCCTCCTCCGGCAGGACGCCCGCCTTCTGCGGCTCGTTGCCTATGTTGACCTGTATCAGGAAACGGTGGGGGACGGCCCGGGGCGGCGCTGTTGCCAGTTCATGGGCGATTGCTTCGGCCAGCTTTGCCCGGTCCACGGTCTGGATGACGTCGAACAGCTCCAGCGCCTGCTTGACCTTATTGGACTGAAGGGAACCGATCAGGTGCAGGCGGATGTGGGGGAAGCGCTCTTTAAGCGGCGGCCACTTGCCTTCGGCCTCCTGCACGCGGTTCTCGCCAAAGTCAGTGATGCCCATTCCAATAGCCTCAATAATCTTTTCCTCCGGCTGCCCTTTGCTGGCCGCCAGCAGGGCAACCGCCCCTTTTGCTAACGGGCTGTTTCTACGTGCTTTCTCTACTTGTTCACATACCTGCTCAATCGATGACATGGCCAGCATACGCTTCTGACATTCCTTACTAATCAGTTAATTTTCTCCCGTTTTCACCTCCTATTTGTTGCCATATTGCAACAGACAGGATGAAAAGATCACGATTTTGCCCGGCCTATTTCGTTACGGCTTGCAAGGCACATCTGTTTACACAATAACTAGGCAAGGCTCAGACCCAAAGTATTACATATGTATTGCTTTGTGTCACCTAGAGTAAGTTTCTAGTGAATCATTTTTAACTCTAAAGGGAAGAAACAATATGAAGAAGATTCTCCTCGGTACAACCACCCTCATCGGTGCTGCTGCCCTGTTCGCAGGTTCGGCAATGGCCGATACGCCGAAAGTTACCGTCGGCGGTTATACCAATTTTGAAGCCGGCTACATGGATGACGACGTTCGTAGTTCGACAGTAGGCGGTACTGCTTACAACCAGAAGAGCACTGCTTTCCGTCAGGACACGCAGGTTGCCTTCAGGGTCGACGGCAAGAACGACTCGGGCATGGGCTACGGCGGTGAGGTCAGCCTCCTCGCGGACAGCACCCCCGACGTTCAGGGCCGCGGCGCAAACGCCAGCAAGGCATTCATCTATATGGATGGCGGCTGGGGCCGTTTTGAACTCGGTTCCAATGTCGGCGCTGACAGCACCATGAAGGTTGACGCGGCTACGATCGCCCGCGCTACCGGTGGTATCAACGGTGACTTCAACTACTTTGCTAACGCGACCACCCAGTTCCTCGCCCAGGCAGCCCTGCCGATGAACTATGGTAACATGGGCTCCCACGTAGTTGCTGCTGCTGCTGGTCGTAACTTCTTGGGTCAACACACCGAAGAAAACACCAACAAGGTTACCTACTACACCCCGCGTTGGAACGGCCTGCAAGTCGGCGTAAGCTTCATGCCGGACCAGATCAACCGTGGTCAGGGTGTTGCCGGTCTTCTTGCTAACCCGATTGGTCCGAACCGCGCTGAAGGCCGCGCCGGTCTGTCCAAGAACATCTTCCAGGGTGGTCTCAACTATGACACCAAGTTCGGCGACTGGGGCTTTGCCACGGCTGCCACGGGTGAATGGGGCTCTGCTGAAAACAAGCTCTATGAAGACCTGGCTGCCTGGAACGTAGGCGCGAAGGTCAGCTACATGGGCTGGAGCCTCGCTGGTTCGTATGGCGATTGGGGTGATAGCAACACTGCAAAGGCTGCTAACTCCAACGACACCTGGTACTGGAACGTGGGCCTTGCCTATGAGTACGGTCCGTTCGGCGCCAGCTTAACCTACCTGAACAGCCAGTTCGACTGCGGCACCGCAGCTGACGCTGGTGTGGGCGGCGTAGGTGGCAACACCTTCAACTGCGCCACCGCGGTTGCCGGTTCGCTCGGTGAAAACAAGCTGGACACGATCTCCGCTGGCGTAGACTACAAGCTGGCTCCCGGTCTGACTCCGTATGCTGAGTTCACCTGGTATGACCAGAATGCACCTGTAGCTACCACCGACAACAAAGGTTATGTTGGTATCATTGGTACACAGCTGAACTTCTAATACTAAACACTTACTACCAAAACTGGGGCGGTGCGATTGCACCGCCCCTTCTTTTTACACCGTGATATGCTATCAGGCTTGATATGAGTAAAGCGTTTACCAAAGAAGGGGACGGCGAGGATGACTCCGGCGAACCGGAGGCCCGTCCGGCCAATGTCAAAAATTACATGACCCCGGCTGGTTTTGCGGCTTTGCAGGGCGAGTTGCGCCAACTGGAGCGGGTGGAACGCCCGAAGGTGGTGGAAGTGGTGGCATGGGCGGCGGGCAATGGCGACCGGTCGGAAAACGGTGACTATATCTATGGCAAGAAACGCCTGAGGGAAATAGACCGCCGTCTCCGCTACATTAGCAAGACATTAAAAAGTGCCGAAGTGGTTGACCCAAGGCGCCAGCGGGGGCTGAAGCGGGTATTCTTCGGCGCTACCGTTACTTATGCCGGAACCGATGGGGTAGGGCATACGGTGACGCTGGTGGGAATTGACGAAGCGGATATGAAGCAGGGCAAGATCAGCTGGATTTCGCCGCTGGCCAAGGCGCTGATGAAGGCCGAGGAGGGCGACAGCGTGGAGCTGCGCGCGCCCGGCGGCCTTGAAACGTTGGAGGTGCTGGCGGTAACATATAAGGTCCCGTAGCAGGTAACTACCCTTAATCCGTTGGCTGGGTAAGATTGCTTTCTTGCACCCGCCTTGTTGTGGCGGTCCTCGCTATCACGCTGCGGCCGCGGGTCAATCCGCCGTGCCTTCTTCCACCTTTCGCATGACAGCGGATCAGTTTGCCGCTACAAGGGGTATCGCTAAGGCCACGGCGGCCTATGCCGTGGAGAAAGGTATATAGTTCATGCAGGCCATATGACTCAATCGAAGGCCCAGCCAGGTCAAGACCTTCGGGCCATCATTTCTCAGAAACTTGGCGAGCTTCCACTGACTTCTGACCAGAAGGCGACGCTGTTGCCTCGCTTGGAAAAGTACGTTCTGTTTCTCGATACCCAGGGTGGGAAAAGACAGGCAGGTAATATTCCTTCAGACTCGGCCGTGTTTGACTTTGGGCCACGGCTGATGGCCGTCGTAAAACGCTTCGCGGATGAAGGACTCACGCTTTCTAAATATCTGGAAGCTGCCGTAATAAAACCTGCACTGTTAACACAAGCGCCGGACACGATTGAAGGCAACATCCGAGGCGTGATCGGGCGATTCGCAAACGAAGGCCTAAGCACCAGCGATTACCTGAAAGCCGCTCTCCACGAGCCATCGCTATTTGCTCTGGCTCCCGATACTGTCGCGAGGAACATCACGGGTTTGGTGGATCGGTTTGGCTCGGACGGGCTGACCGTTCGGATGTATCTGCAAGCCGCGCTGCGCTATCCAAACCTGTTCTACCAGTTGCCGAACACCATCGCGGGGAACATCACGGGCTTGGTGGATCAGTTTGCCTCTGAGGGCCTGACCGTTCGGATGTATCTGAAACTCGCGATGGGCCAGCCAAACCTTTTCTACCAGTTGCCGGACACCATCGCAGGCAATGTCAACGGCGTCGTGGAGCGGTTCGAGAAGCACGGAATGACCGTGCGTCCTTACTTGCGCGCTGTTATCAGGCGCTCGACGCTGTTTTGCCTGAACCCCAGTACGATTGAACGCAACATTAGGGGAGTCGCCGACCGGTTCGCAGCCGATGGGCTTGAGTTAGGGGACTATGTCAAAGCGGCGCTCAGGCAGGGTACGCTTTTCTCCACGTCCGCCGGCACGATCGCGGCGAATATTACGGGAGTGGTCGAGCAATTCGCAGCCGAAAGCCTTACCGTCGGCAACTACCTGAAAGCTGCCCTGCGGCAGCCCACGCTGTTTGTCAGTAAACCCGCCAAGATTGCCGAGAAGATCAGGGACGTGTTTGCCCTCTACGACGAGGGCCTGCTGGTGCTACCCCGTGCCCGCGGCACAAAAACGGCAGCCGCTGTTCACGATCATGCCCACGGGCCAGTGCTTGAGTTCCTGGTGCGCTACCCCGACATTCTGTGCAGGGATGCGTCTAACCTGCGGCTTCGCCGCAAGTATCTGGAACTTACAGGGGGACCCCAAAACGCAACGGCCTGGACAGACACTCGCAAAGAGGTCGAACGCAAGCTCCTGGAACATCTTGGCCATGCCGATGGTGCGTTGCCAGTAAGCAAGGGCGCTAACCCGGTTCTTATCGAGCTGATTGAAAGCGGTTGTATCAAGAGCGCTAAGATCGAGAAGTGATAACAGCTTCACGACCATGTGTCGCTCACTCTGCCCTCATACTTGCCGCGAGGTTGCAAAAAAGTCCTTGCGTTCAATCTTGACAAGTGTATTTCTTGCCTATCTGTGAATTCGCACCCACGATAGACAAGTAGGTCTCATGGCAATAACGGCAGGCACCATCATCCCCTACGCGGGAAGTTCAGCGCCCAGTGGGTTCCTGTTATGTTACGGTCAAGCGATCAGCCGAACCACTTACGCAGCCTTGTTCGCCGTCATCGGTACGACTTATGGCGCGGGCGACGGCTCAACCACGTTCAACGTCCCGGACCTGCGGGGGCGTGTGGTTGCCGGCCAGGACGACATGGGAGGCACTTCGGCTAATCGGCTCACTGGACAGACCGGTGGTGTCGATGGTGATGTGCTCGGTGGCTCGGGGGGCGCTGAAACGCATACGCTGACTACAGCGCAAATGCCCGCACATGGCCATGCCCTGCTAAGCGATAACAGTTCTTCAGGGGCGATCGGGGGACTGGGATTGACTAACGTGGGAGAACAACTGGTTGGTTCACCCACAACGGGAACGCAAGCATACTACACGACCGGCGTGTACGGGACTGGGGCTGCATTGGTCCAGAATACTGGCGGAGGTGGGGCACACAATAACGTCCAACCCACGCTGATTCTCAATTACATCATCGCTACGGTTGATGATTCGGGTAGCGGCCTCGTCTCGACAGCCGGTATCACCATCGATGGCGGCGGCTCAGCGATTACCACTGGGGTCAAGGGCTACGTCGAGGTCCCCTTTAGCGGCACGATCACAGGCTGGACGCTGCTGGCCGATCAGACCGGCAGCATCGTGATCGACGTTTGGAAGGATACCTACGCCAACTACCCACCGACGAGCGGCGACACGATCACGGGAGCCGACAAGCCAACCATCTCGTCGTCCAACAAAGGCCAGAATTTGTCCGTATCGTCATGGACCACTTCGGTCACTGCCGGGGATGTGCTGGGGTTCAACGTGGATTCCTGCTCGACGATCACACGCGCCACCCTCGTCATTCGCATCAGTAGGTCATAGATGGTACTTCCGGGAAATACAGTATTCGAGGTTCAGTCCGGCGGCAGCGACAATAATGGCGGGGGATTTGTCACAGGCGCGACCGGAACAGATTACAGCCAAACTACAACGGCGCATGTTGCCATAGACAATTCGACGATTACAGCAACGGCCACCAATGCCACTCCGTCTGTTATGACACTCTCGGGGTATACCGTAGCGAATGGTGATGTGGGGAATCTTGTCACGCTCACAGGCGGCACCAATATCGTGGCCGGCACGTATCAGATCGCGTCAGTTAATACTGGAACCAATAAGTGGACTTTGGACAGAAACTGTTGTAGCGGTGGGGCTGGATCAGCAATCACGGGGAACATGGGTGGCGCATTTGCCACCCCTGGTAAAGCGCTTGGCCTGATGTCAAGAGCCGGCATGATTACCTACATTAAGGCTGCGACGTATGCAATTGGCTCGGCTATTTCCGTATCGTTCGGTGTTACTAACAGATCACTAAACCGGATCATTGGCTATAGCAGCACGCGTGGTGACGGCGGCCGCGCCACTCTTCAGGCCAGTGCTGGCAGCTTCACCATGCTAACCTTCACGGTGTCATCGGGCATATCTACTTACTCTTTTGAGAATCTGGTATTCGATGGCAATTCGCAGACAGCTATTGACGGCCTGGACATAAGTGCTTCCTATTCCGCAATTAGTTTTCATCACATCAACTGCATATACAAGAACTTCACCAATGCCTTTGCTCTCCGGGCCGGAGGGGGTGCATGTCTCGTGTATGGATGCGAAATTGGCCCAAATGCCTTTACATATGACGGAGGCAATGGAGGCGGTATTGAAAACGCCACGGCCGATAATTGTGTATTATATGTCGATTCCTGTTATGTTCATGACAATACTATTTCAACCTCCGATATCTCTGCAGGCATCTACGATAACAACGATGGGTTGACGGTTGTAAATTCGGTGATTTATAACAATACCGGCACCAACATGCATGGCATTTATGAGCACACGTTCGTCAGCACGACCATTCGCAATAATATCATCCATGCCAATGAGGGTGACGGCATCCTGATGGACAACGCCAGTGCCGCCAACATCGTAAACAACATTATAACAGGAAATGGTCGATATGGCATCAATCTGTCAATTAACAGTCCTGTACCAAGCGTTATGTCTATCCATAACAATGCATATTACAATAACGGAACCGCTGCGACCAATGGATTTACTAGCGGTGGAAACGACCAAACGCTTAGTGGCCTCCCTTATAACTCGGCTGGGTCGGACTTTGGGCTAAACCAAACTGCCGGACAAGGGGCGGCATGTCGGGGTACGGGGGTGCCAGGTACAATCGGCCTCGCATCGGTCGTTGGTACTGGCTACCTTGACATCGGGCCTTTGCAGCACTTTGGCTCGCAAACGTCAGCCTACACTTTCGTGTCTTAGGTTTCTCTGTCGTTGCAGCCCTCCCGGTTACTTCCCGTTTCTCAGCTGGCAGACTTCGGTGTGCGTACACGTTCTCTGAGAAGACGCTACGGTCTTGTCTCCTGCGGTTTCTTTTCGACTGCTTTGTCCAGGTAATCCGCCCACCACTGCATCATCTTACGCCGCTCCGGCAGATACTGGGCATGGTTGTAAGCAGCCCTGACGCCGTTGCGCTCGCAGTGAGCAAGCTGGCGCTCGATTATGTCTGGCTGGAACCCGTGCTCGTTTAGGACGGTGCTGGCAGTGCTCCGAAAGCCATGACCTGTCGCGCGCGAATGATAGCCCATGCGATACAGGGCGTAGAGGATCGTGTTTTCACTCATCTGCCCTGATGGCTTGTGCTGATTGGGGAACACGTATCGCCACTGCCCGGTGATCGGTTGAAGCTCCCTCAGAATCGTGACGGCTTGCCTGGAAAGCGGGACAATGTGCGGGTCTTTCATTTTCATGCGTTCGGCCGGGATACGCCACTCGGCCTTGTCGAAGTCTATTTCGGACCACTCGGCACCGCGAAGCTCTCCGGTTCTCACGAAGGTCAACAGCAGGAACTTCAGCGCCAGTTGTGTTTGCAGAGCACCGTCATACTCTGCGAGCTTCCCCAGGTATTCCTGCAATTCATTGGGCTTGATGTAGGCGTGGTTCTTTTTCGCAACTGGCTTCAGCGCCCCACGTAGAGACGCCGCAGGATTGTTCGCCGCACGCTCTGTGATTACTGCATACAGAAAGACCTGGTTGCAGATCTGCAGCATGCGGTGGGCGATCTCGCCTCCATGCTCCTCGATCTTCCGCATGATGGTGAGCAACTCGACCGCAGTTATGTCGCCAACCGGCCTGGTGCCGATCCTGTTGAACACATGCGTTTCCAGTCGCTTCAGAATCTTTGTCGCGTGTTCGGGAGTCCATTTGGCGAGCCGGTTCTGGTGCCACTCGCGGGCGATGGCTTCAAACGTGTCCGCCTGCTTCTGTGCAGTGATTCGCTTGGACTCCTTTTTGGCTTCCCCTGGGTCCTTGCCAGCGGCAATTACCTTGCGTGCCTGGGCACGTCGTTCACGCGCATCAGCAAGAGAGACATCGGGAAACACGCCGAGTGCCAGCAGCTTTTCCTTCGCACCGAAGAAGTACTTCATCCGCCAGTATTTGCCGCCGGCCGGGGTGATGAGGAGGAACAGGCCATCGCCGTCCGACATTTTGTAAGGCTTCGGTTTTGGTTTGGCGTTGCGAACGGCGACATCCGAGAGGGATTTGGGCACAGGGGTACATTTCGCTATGAAGTGGGGTACATATGATTATTTGTACCCCTAATTCGAGGCGAATGTCAACGATTATGAACGAACAGAAGCGACCCCAGACCGCCTTGTGCTTGGCTCTGGCCCTATGTTTCCCGGCCTTTTGCGGACGCTGCCGCCCGCTGTGATGGTGCCCAGAAAGGGACTCATGCTTCGGTAGTATGTCATTGTTAAGGTTAGTTATTCACGATGTGTGTTGTGATACATACCCCCGATTTGTACCCCTATCTCCGCAAGGCATAAACGACGGTGAAGGGAAGAAGCGGTGCACGGTCGGAACAATACTCGATTAGGGTGAGAGTGGCAACGATTAGCTGAAACTACATGCCCTGCTGCTGCTCAGACAATTCCTTGATTAACTGCCGAATATCTTCTGCACGCCAAGCGGTGCATCGGGCGGACAGTTTGACAGGCTTTGGAAAGCGTCCCGACTTCACACCTTCCCACCAACTGGTTTTGCCGACGGGTATCACACTGAGTACCTGCGGCAATCGCATAAACCCCGTTTCTGGAATGTCCTGCATATAAGACCTATCTACTTATTCAACTCCTGATTGTACCATGACTGACCCATAAATGTCTCTGAGAATCGCAGCGGGCGTCAGTGTCAGCTAGTGCTGCATCGCAGCAAAAGACCGAGCATTCTCTCGGGTCGATGCATCCTTGTCGGACTCATTTCGGGACAGTTAGTCGAAGAGCCTCCAGCAACACGACCTCGCCGGCGGGGCACACCTTGCGCGATGAAATGCCGTCATCCTCGGAAGGGCCTTGGGTGAAGGACGGTGAAGGATGCCATTGCGAAGCCGCGTTCGGGCCGGTTGTTGGCGCATCCAGCCAAGGACGTGGAGAAGTAACTCGACATCGGTTGCAGTCGCAAAGACGACTTCTGCCGTCGAAGTGTGAACCATATCGGGAGGTCGGGATCACCACGACATCCCCCGGGCAAGCGATCCCCTGCAATCGGACCTCGCTAGACGGAAAAGGCGCGATGGAATCGCGAGTGGCGGGTGCGATAGACATCTGGCTGGATTGACCAACCTGCATGCCGATTCAAACGACGTAAGTCACCTCTCTGAAAGTGCTTGCACCTCATTTCCTCCAGTCGTGCCAATGCCGGGCAAGGACATCGCGCCGCACACTGCCGCATTCGCGGCCTCGTCGAGATTGGCAAAGCTCGTTTTCGCCACTCTATGCGTCTTTTCGGCCCTTTTCTGCCGGTCAAAAGCGGCTGGCAGAGCTTCGGTGGGTTGCTGACCTCTGTGCTCATCACCGTAGTCTTCGTTGTCGCACGAAAGCAACAGCGACACGAGTTGCCACTAACAGGCGAAAAGGGAGCAAGACCATGAAAGTGAAGATCAAGGACATCAAGCGAGGGCAGAACGACCGGTTGGCGGACAGCCCGGCGCTCGAAGAGGCGGCGATCCGCACGTTGGCGGAGTCGATCCGGTCGGAAGGGCTGCTTCAACCGCCCGTGGTCACCGAGGACCTTGAGCTTGGAGCCGGTTTTCGGCGGGTGGCCGCGATGGACCTGCTCGGCTGGACCGAGTGCGAAGTCCGGGTCATTCCCGGCCCCCTGACCGAAACGAAGAAGCGCATCATCCGGCTGACGGAGAATCTCCAGCGGGCGGACCTGACGGCTCCGGAGAAGTCGCTGTCGATGGTTGGGCTCCTGGAGCTGAACACCGGCTGGACCAACAAGGAGCTTGCCGCTCACTTGCACCTCGACCCGTCCTCCGTCACGCGCTACCTGGCGTATCGCGATGGGACCGCGGAATTGCAGAAGGCGTACCTCTCGGGGCAGATCGACCTGACCAGGATGTACGCGATCGTGAAGCTGCCACGGGAAAAGCAGAACGAGGCCCTGGCCCTGGCACTTGCTGGCGCGAGCCGGGACGCCATCGAGCAGGCTGGCCGCAAGGCGCGGGCGACAGGCACTCCGACCGTCAGGATGTCGAAGGTCAAGATCGCCATGCCGCAAGGGGCGAGCGTCGTTGTCAGCGGCCCGGAACTGAGCATGAGCGACCTGGTGGAACTGCTCAGCGAGACCCTGAAAGAAGCCCGGAAGGCTGC
Organism: Planctomycetaceae bacterium; assembly: GCA_041742495.1. Classification (GTDB taxonomy): domain Bacteria; phylum Planctomycetota; class Planctomycetia; order Planctomycetales; family Planctomycetaceae; genus JBGSIP01. The sequence goes on along the minus strand of JBGSIP010000227.1, from coordinate 5,697 downwards.
GGAGCAGTTCGATGTGAGGACCTGGGTGCGGATGATGGCGGACAAAGCAAGGGCTGCAAAGTGAGGAAACCATGTATCGCGTACTTCGCTACGTCCTGATCGCCACCGTGTTGCTCATGGCCTACGTCGCCGCGCTGGTGATTTATCTCGTGCCTTACGCATGGCTGGCGGCGCTCGGTGTCGCTGCCTTCATGCTGTACCGGAAATCGTACCGCTTCACCGCACATGGCTCGGCCCGTTGGGCGGAGCCGGAAGACCTGGAGGGAATGATCGATGAGTAAGAGCAATGGTCTGATCCTCGGCCACACTGAAGGCAAGGCGAGCAAGTGGCGCGGCATCAAGGTGCTGTTTGACCGCTCCATCCCCGATAGGGCGGCCTGCCAGCGATTCTTGCAGGCGTTCCAGCGGAAGCCACAACAGAAGCACCTCGTGCGGCTGACGAACGCTGTTCACACGGCGGTCTTCGCGCCGTCAGGGGCTGGTAAGAACGTTTCGATTGTCGAGCCGTTCCTGCTTACCTCGGATGAAAGCTGCATCATCACGGACATAAAGGGAGAAAATGCCCGTTTGACAGCGGACTTCCGGCAGGAAGTCCTCGGCCAGAAAATCATCCGGCTCGACCCCTGGCGTCAGACGACGGATAACCCCGCACGCTGCAACGTGCTCGACCTGATCGACCCGAATGACCCGGAGGCGCTGAACAAGATCCGCGCGCTGGCCGAGGCCATCGTGGAAAAGAAACCGAATGACCAGCAGCCGCATTGGCCAGAGAAGGCGGAGAAATTCATCGCGGGTGCCATCGCCGCTGTGGTTCATTTCTGCCCGCCGGAGTTTCGCAGCTTACAGGACGTTGCCGAAATCCTGGCCGACAAGACACTGCTGGCCCAGGTCATCGCGAAGCTGCGACAGTCCACCGAACACGGTGGCCTGTTGGCTCGGATGGGGAACGAAATGGCCCTTTCGGTGGATAAGGAGCTTGACGGCATCTTATCGACCGCGAACAGGTCGCTTGCATTCTTAGGCACCCCGGCTGTGGTCGAGAGCACCAGAAGCACGAGCGATTGTGACCTGTCGGCGCTGTACGAGGGAAATGGCGCAACGATCTACCTGGTCATCCCCCTGCAATACCTGAAGAGTCACGCGCCTCTGATGCGATTGTGGAATACGGCGTTCACCAAATACATCGTCAGTCGGGGCATCAGCAATCGGCGGACGGTGAATGTGGTTCTGGACGAGTGTGCTGCCGTGATGGCCGGACACGGAGACGCCCTCGAAGAAATGCTCACGGTAGGCCGCGGCTTCAAGCTGAAGGTCACGGCAGTTTTCCAGTCGATGGCACAGATCAGGAAGCTGTTTCCGCAGGGCCAAGAGGGTGTGCTGCTGGGGAACACGTCGCAAATCTTCTTCGCGGTTAATGAAGTCGAGGACGCCAAGTATGTGGCGACGCGACTTGGGGAAGAAACGATCATCGTAGAAAGCGGTGGCACGAGTCACAGTACAAGCCAGCAATCCGGCCAGCAGAACGGCGGCTACAGCTACAGCACCAGCAGCAACTACAACTGGCAGCAGATGGCGCGCAGTCTTTTGAAACCGGACGAGGTGATCGGCCTCCATCCGCGAGTGGCGCTCACCTTCACACCAGGCTTTCCGCCGATCTGGACCTGGTTGACCCGGTACTACGAGAAGGATTTCGGCGCACCGACGGGCCTTGGCCCGGCAAAGTTGATCTTCGATACCGCGTGCTTGTTTCTCTGTTCCGCCGGGCTCGCGGCGTTGTTCACGGCGGGATTGTTTCAACACTTTTTCCGGTGAAAGGAGGACTGGGCCTATGTCCAAAACGCTTCGGGAGGTCTTCTCCCAGGTGAACCCTGGGGAGCAACAAGTTGGGGCAATGGAAGCCGCCAAGGAAGGAATCCAGGCCGTCGCGCCGGGCCTGTCGCTAAGAGAGATTTTCAGCGACATCAAGGCCGAGATGAAGGATCAGTTGGCGCACGGCGCACACGAGTTGGCCGCTGCTCTATTCAACGGCTCCCCATTCGTCATGTACGCCCGTGGTGGGCATGACGAAGGGCCGCAACACGGGCTGCCTGAGTCGCAGCAAGAGATGAAGCAAGAACGAGAGCGAGGCGGTCTCGAATTGTAGTAGCGACCGCACCCACAAAGTCGCCCTTACCTCACCTTTTTTCAAGAAGGAGTTCACCATGTTCGCATCATCTGATTTCACTTCCGTTGGAGTGATTTTCTGGCTGATCATCATCTTCATCGGGATTGGGCGGACGGCCCGGATTCTCAAGGGAAACGATACCGTTCGCAACGCGGCCAAGAAGGGGTTCTTCAATGTCCTCGGCCGCATGTTCAGCAAGTAAAGGAGGAGCGATGAGCATTGGAGAGCATTTCATCTGCTTCCTGCTTGCAACATGGCTGTTGTGCTATCTCGCCTACAAGATCTTCACAACCGTCGATGACGACGGGTCGCTGAAAAAGAAGGCGAACGAGGGCATCGCATCATGGTTCGAGCGGTTGTTCAAGTAACCCCGAGGCGGGGTGCGCCGCACCCCGCCATCTTTCAGGAGAGAACATCATGGAAAAGCTATGCAAATACGTTCTCGGACCGATGGTGCTCACGTTCGTCCTGATCGGCGTGTTCGAGTCGATTAACCCGCCATCGTGGCCGAAGGGAGCAATCGTCGGCGAGCTGCTGGCCTGCTACGTGGTCATCGCTGTCGTTCTGGGGAGGGAGATGGAGAAGGAAGAGGAGCGGCAAAAGGAGGAGGAAGCCAGGCGGTTCGACGCAGAGTTGCGCAGCAAGGAGCAGGTCGAGCTGGAGAAGCACCGGCTCACACTGGAGGCGCAGCAGTCAAAACAGGAAGTGGTCAGTTAGCCAAGGGGGTTCGCCCAGCCTCTTCTTTTATGTGGTGGAACATGACTGCTTTGGAACAGAGACTTGAAAACATCGAATCCATGCTTGCTGTCCTTGTTGAGCGACAGACAGTCAAGGACTTCTACGAGGTCGATGAATTCGCGGCACTCGTGGGCAGGGCCGAGTTCACGGTTCGCCAGTGGTGCCGCGTGGGTCGCATTTTGGCACGGAAAAAAGAGAGCGGCAGAGGCAAGCACACTGCTTGGGCGATCAGCCGTGAAGAGTTGCAACGCTACCAGCGAGAAGGACTGTTGCCGGTCTCGTGACTGGCAACGCTCCTCGCGTGAATCGAATGTCCCGCGCGTCGGGTCAGGTCTGACCCTGCGCGCATTTCTTCAAACCTTGTCGATGGTGGTTCCAGGCCATGTCCCGCAGCAATCGAAAACGCGATTGCCGAACCCGAGAGGATGCGAAAAGCATCGTCCCGGCGGGAACACCGGACTGGATTACCGCTGAACTCATAGAACGGACGATCCGCGTCTGGCAGCCCTACTACGAAGCTGTTCTCACGCCCGAAGAAGCCGTTACAATGATCCAGACGGTGGGTCGTTTGTATGAGGCTCTTTCTTCGGGGTCGTCGTCATGAACAGGCAATTCGTCGCACTGGCGAGAGTAAGCAGCCGGGAACAGGAACGCGAGGGCTTCAGCCTCGAAGTGCAGGAAGAGGCATTGCGGCGGTACGCCACGCAGGCCGGCGGCGAAATCATCAAGCTCTTCCGCATCGCGGAGACGGCCAGCAAGGGCGATGAACGCAAGACCTTCCGCGAGCTGGTCGCCTACGCCAAGAAGAACGCGGCCTTCCTCGACGGTCTGCTCTTCTACAAGGTGGATCGCGCCGCCCGCAATCTCTTCGATTACGTCGAACTCGAACGGCTGGAATCGGAATACGACCTGCCGTTCATCTCTGTTTCCCAGCCGACTGAAAACACGCCGGCCGGCCGCATGATGCGGCGGACGCTGGCGAACATGGCCAGCTTCTACACCGAGCAGCAATCGGTGGATGTTCGCGAGGGGTTGGCCCGCCGCGTGCAAGAGGGCTGGTTCGTCACTCGTGGTCCCTACGGGTATCGCAACGTCCGCAAGGACGGTCGCGGCATGGTCGAGGTCGATCCCGAAACGGCGGCCAACGTCAAGCGCATCTTCCAACTCTACGCCTACGAGAACGTGACGCTCGACGGCCTGGTCGAGCGGCTCCACACCGAGGGCCGGGTCTTCCGCTCCTCGCAGCCGAAGTTCCCCCGAAGCATGGTTCACGCCATCCTGAAGGACCGCGCCTACATCGGCGAAATCCTGCACAAGGGCGAGTGGTATCCCGGCAAGCATGAGCCGTTGATCGACCGGGCAACCTGGGACCGCGTGCAGGTGCTGCTGGGCGGGCACATCTACCAGTCGCACGCGCTGACCTACGCCGGCGACATCATCCAGTGCGGGCACTGCTGCCATCCGATCACCGGCGAGAAGGTCCGCAAGAAGATGAAGTCTGGCGAGCGGTTCTACACGTACTACCGCTGCACCTACTATAACCGCAAGGACCATCCTCGCATCCGGGTCACGGAAGCCGACATCGACCAGCAGGTGCTGGCCGTCTTCGACAAGATGCGGGTTGAGGATGAACAGGTCCGCGACTGGTTCCGCCTCGTGCTGGCGTCGCAGACGCGGGACGCCCAGGCGGACTCGCTCGCGCAGCGCTCGGAGCTTCAGCGGCAGGAGACGCTGTTGGTGCAGCAGCAGGACCGGCTGCTCAACATGCGATTGTCGGAAGACATCGACCAGGAGACTTTCGCCAAGAAGCATACTGAACTGCGGGATCGGCTGGCGTCGATCAAGCTGCAACTTGACGCCGTGGACCGCTCCCACGACGAAACCGCCGAGTTGGCGACGAAAGTTTTTGAACTTTCGCAAACTCTGCGGCAGCAATGGCTTACCGCTGACTACCCCGAGAAGCGTCGATTGCTCGAAATAGTGTTTTTGAACTCACGTCTCGATGGCGTAACTCTGGTCCCCACAATGAGAAAGCCCTTCGACGTTCTCGCCGAAGGGCTCGTTTCAAAGAATAGTCGGGACGACAAGATTCGAACTTGCGACCTCTACCACCCCAAGGTAGCGCTCTAATCCAGGCTGAGCTACGTCCCGCTGGCCAAACTCTCCAGAATCGACCAAATTTTAGCAGACTAGGCGACTTTCGCCAGGGAGCTTGGGTCTACGTCCCATCGACCTCCAAGACGACCCGATAACGCACCTTCCCGGCACGCAACCGATCGAGCGCTTCGTTGACGCGGCCCAGCGGAAAATGTTCGACTTGCGGCGCAATTTGGTGCCGGGCGGCGAACTGGAACATCGTGGCGATATTCACGGGCGAGCCGGTGGGGGACCCGGAGACTTGGCGCTCCGCGCCGATCAAATCAAACGCGTTGACCGGGATCGGCTGCAACACCGCCCCGACCACATGCAGCCGGCCATGCGGCGCCAGCGTCCCCATCAGGACCGGCCAGTCCAGCGGCACGTTGACGGTGACCAGCAGCAGATCGAGCGAGCCGGCCAGCGCTTGGATCGCGGCCGAGTCTCGACTGGAGGCGACGCGATGCGCACCCAGCGACTTGGCTTCGGCGAATTTCGAGGGGCTCGAGGTGAACGCGGTCACTTCGCAACCCCAGGCGCGGAGGAATTTCAGCGCCATATGCCCCAGCCCGCCGATCCCCACCACGCCCGCCCGCGCGGTCGGCAGGATCTTCCACCGCTGCAGCGGGTTGAACACCGTGATCCCCCCGCACAACAGC
>JBGSIP010000226.1:0-1625 GCA_041742495.1 Planctomycetaceae bacterium | reverse complement strand
CACTGGCGGCGACCCGTGTGGTCAGCCGCGTCTTTTCGGGCAACTGCACGGGCCTCCCCGCGCTGGGCAACCTCATCGCGCGGAATCAGTACCTGTATTCGGTCAGTTGGGAAGGTGTTCGCGCCTTGCGCCAGTCGCACGACGTGGTGGTGAATCTGGCGGGTCGACCGATCAACACGCTAACGGACGCCGAATCCACACGACTGGCAGAGGCATTGTTGCTGCGCGGCAGCGAAGGGCAGGCGGTGGCGTTGCTCGACCGCGTTGTCCAGCAGGGTCAGGGCGAATCCACGGCCTCACGGTTGCTGCGGGAGATTTTGTATTGCGAAGTGCAAGTGGCTGGGGGACTGGAACCGGCCTCCATCAGCCGGCTCAAGGAACTCACGCATGGCCAGACACCCGATCAGCAGTTGCGGTTCCAGCTCAATCAACTGATCTGGCAGTCGGCGGCGGGCCAGGTTGACGAAGCACTGGCGACGATCGACGAAATCTGTCGAAACGGTCAGCATTTGCCCACCACGTTAGAATCGGCCCCGGGGCTGGTGGTGACACCCGCCGCCATCGTCGCCAGCACGTTGAACGGTCTGTATCCCGCCATGACGGTGGAACAGAAAAGCGACTGTCATGCGCTGGTGGACGGGATGCTGCCGGCCGGTTTGTCGGCTGCCAGCGAGGAGCAGTTGCTCACGGCGCTGCGGTGTTTCGAAGGTTTGCCTCAGTGTGAACCACTGCGGCGTGAGCTCGCCACGCGGGCCGTGGAAACCGGTCGCTGGTATCTGGCGGAATCGCTGTGGCGACGAGGACTGCGTTCCCAGGACGAAAACGACGTGGCCTGGTCCCGGCGAGGCCTGGCGTTTCTGTGGCACCACAACCGGGCGGAATCCTCCGCCAGCAGCCCCAGCCTGACGGACGTCACATGGTCTATTCGCGCCGAGACTCCGGCCGAGCTGTCCTATTCTGGTGACGACGTGTCGCACCCTCTTGTGACCGCCACCAGCGGCACGCGCGGCCGCACCGACCTGCCGCGGGTGCCCAACTTTCATCTCTCCATTCGTCCGGGCGAGCGTGAGTCGTCCCTGGTCGTCATTCACACGACGGACGGCACTTTGACCGACCGGCTAGTGCTGGGGAATCAGCATCGGTGGCCCCATTCGTGGTCGTTCGATCGGTGTGGGTATTGCCTGACTGTCGCTGACGAACAGAAGTGTCTGGGGTTCTCACTGCTGGACGACCAACCGGCGTGGACGGTGTCCGATTGCTGGGAGCAAACCTCCCACCGCGCGATCGAGCCGGGCCCGGCTGGGCCGCAGTATGCGCTGTTTCAGCGCGGCCGAGAGCTCGTCTGTCTGGATGGCATGGATGGAGCCCTGCTCTGGCGGCGCCACAACTTGACCCCCGGAGCCGGTCTCGCTTTTGATCGCACGTTTGGCCTGCTGGGCAATGAGGTGACCACCGTCGTTTTCGAACCGAATGGCAGCAGCTATTGCGTCTACGAAACGGCCACCGGGATGCTGTTGCGACAAGGGCGACTGGAACACGAAGCCCCCGATGCCCGACGGTTTCGGCTGACGGCAGGGAGCCACCTGATCTATTTGACTCAGCCCCCGGCGACCGACGCAGTGCCC
>JBGSIP010000225.1:0-1577 GCA_041742495.1 Planctomycetaceae bacterium | reverse complement strand
CGCCCGTGGGCGCAGATTCGGGTCTGAGAAGAACCGGAAACGCCGATCAGGACGCGGCGGACTCCAGCTCCAGCAGGCACTGCGTCGTCAGAATCGCTCGTTCGTCGGGGAACGTGTGCACCGTGCGGGCAACCACGGTGTGCGGCAAACACTCCACCGTCAGCAGGCTCACCGCGTCGTGGGTCCCCCCATCACTGGACATATAAATGTCGGCCAGCGTGGCCCGGCGGGCATCCAGCATCGCCTCCTGCTCCATCCGCACGTACACGTTGGGCTCCAGCCGCTCCAGCATGATGCTGCCGTGGCAGATTAACCCGCGGTCGGCCGCACGATCGACGGGGACATCCCGCGAAAACTGTTGCGAACCCCGCAGGCGTTCCTGAATCAGCCGGTGATAGCGGGGCAGCAGCAGGTCGCTCCCCGCGAGCACTTCCGTCACGCAGACCTTGCCGCGGCGATAACTGATGACGTGTCCATCGGCTGTGAGGTGCAGTTCGACTTGAAACTCCCCCAGCGACAGCGTGCGTGACGCGATCGGCGTGAATAACTCGGGATGGACCGAACGCGCGAACGCCGTGTAGCGCAGCGAATCGACGGCTGGTCGGGAGCACCGCACGGGCATGACAGCACAGCCTTATCAGGCACAGTGAAGAATCGGACCTTGGAGAAAATCGAACACAGCGAAACATCGTGAACTTTGAAAGTGGGGCGCCGTGAAGATTCATCCCCCCCCCCCCCTCCTGTCGCCATTCTACCGGCTGACAGACCGAAGAAACCCCCGCCCTGAAAAATGTGGCACAGTCACGAGCGGCCGGGCAAATGTCGCGTGAAGTCTGTTGCAACTTGTCGCCGCGTTGTTAGAACCGCTTGGTCGCCCGCCCCCGGTGGCATGTTCCCTCCGGGCAAAGTTCCCCCCAGGCATCGAACACCCCGGACATCGACTAAGGGGTGCCACTGCTGGCTTGCCCAGCAGTGCGGGGATTGCAAGTCAGGCTGTGTCTGACCAATGGAGTCGGGCAGTCCTACAGGTCCAGACATGCTCTCTGGTGACCCGCCTGATCGTGAACTGTCCCAGGCAAGTCTTGGCGTGCCCCACAGTGACCTGCACCGCGCGGATGAGCAACGCGTCTTGTTGATTGCCAATGACGGCTCGCGCGATCTGGCTGACACACCGGCTCTCCGCGTCGCGCGGCAGTTGGCGGCGGAAGAGCGTCTCCCACTGGAACTGGCCGTTCTCGGCTTGGCAAGTGGCTCCGGCGAGCCAAGTCCCGCCATCGCACACCCCAGCCGCGTTGCGTTCCCTGTTCAACACGCCTGGAGCAACAGGTCGGAGTTGGCACTTTTGCTGGCGAGCAGTCACTTTGTCGTTGCCGAGCTGGCGGGTGCCGATGGGCCAGCTTCGCTGGCCGCCATTGCTCAGTCAGTTGCCGCGGCAACACCAGAGCAACGACGCGAACTCCCGCCGATCTGGCTGGTGCCCCCCACCGCGTCGGGAGGCATTCAAACACTGCTGGTCGAAGATGATCTGGGCCCCGCCGGCAGCAACTGCGTGCTGCAGGACATCGCCTGGGCCTATC
>JBGSIP010000224.1:0-2351 GCA_041742495.1 Planctomycetaceae bacterium | reverse complement strand
GGTGCAATGCCGGGCATCCTTCGCCGCTCCTGTTTCGACAGCGTGAACAGCGGTGGTATGCTCTGGACGACCCGGCCGTGGTGGGCGAGCATGTGGCCCGCAATTTTCCGCTGGGGATCGGCGTCGATCAGACCTATGAGCAGGTGACCATCCGGCTTCATCCGGACGATACGATTCTGATTTACTCTGATTCCATCGCCGAGAGTCAAACTGCAGACGGTACGTTGCTGGGGACCGCAGGGCTGCTGGAGATCGTCCGCAAGTTGGGCCCGCTGCCGCCGGAGTTGTTGGCGTCGCAGGTCACGTATGCCATTCGCCAGATGAGTGCCAGAAATTTGATTCAGGATGACACCACGATGGTGGTCTGTCAGGCCACCCGCACACGAGTGACCTTCTGGAACGGCCTGATGGGCGCGTTTCGCATGCTGCGTCGTCCCGGCGACCGCACTCGCATTTCTGCTCCGTCTGCTCCGCGTGGCGGGCCGAAGAATCCAGCGTTCCGGGGGCGGAATCCAGCCGCCGAAACTGCCGCTCCGCAGCGTGACCCTGCCGGTTGAACCGGCAGGGAGTGGGCGTTCCGCTGGTCGAAGTCTTTCGAACGATCGACGCCGCGCCTTTGGTGGACGTTGTCGAGGCATGACGGTACGTTGGATCTAGACCCAGCTATCTGCTGTCCCACCCGTCGACGTACTGGAGTGGGATTCCGGTTGGCGTGCTCCACGCGAGTCCGCCGATCCAAATGTTTCCCGGTCACGCGTCTGATGCCCGCCTTTCCGAAAGGTTCCTCAATGTCTATCCGCTGGACGCTGCGCCTGATTCCTCTGACTGTGCTGCTGACTTCCGCTTCGATGGCTTCCGCCGGGGAGTGGATCTCGCTGTTTGATGGCATGACTCTGCAAGGCTGGGAGCAAAAGAACGGGACGGCTACTTACGAAGTGGTGGATGGAACCATCCGCGGCACGACGTCCGAAGGAAGCCCCAATTCGTTTCTGTGCAGCCAGAAGGAATACGGGAACTTTGAACTCGAATTCGACGTGCTGGTCGACGATGGCCTGAATTCTGGTGTGCAGATCCGTTCTCAGACCAAGCCTGGCGATGCCAGCGAAGGGACCGGCAAGAAAAAGGCAAATGACGGCCCCGGTCGCGTGTACGGACCGCAGGTGGAAATTGAATCCAGCGGCGAGCAGGGGGCCGAAGCGGGCTACATTTATGGCGAAGCGACCGGCCTGGGCTGGTTGGTCACGCCAGAGAACCTGAAGCCGACCAAGAAGATGAAGGACGGCGAATGGAACCACTTCCGCGTGATTGCGGATGGACCCCGCTTCCAGACTTTCATCAATGGAGAACTGGTCTGTGATCTGACGCATGAGGAGATCTATGGCACTCACCCGCGGGGCTTTCTGGGGCTGCAGGTGCATGGCATTCCCAAAGGCAAGGGGCCTTACCAGGTGGCGTGGAAGAATATCCGCATCCGCGAGCTGAATTGAGCGATTGAATTCGGCCTACGTCCCAGCACCGGGTGCCTCTGGCTCTGCCCAGTGAAGTTCCCTGCTTGTGAAGTACGGCGTGAAGTAGAAGTACGGCCCAAGCGAAGCCCGGTGGCATCTTGGAATCCTTAGAGGCATGGTAGTTCAGCGGGCTCGAACCGAAGGCGGAGTAAGATCCGGTTGCGTGCGCGCATCCCATGGCTGACAAATCGATCGGGTCGGCGACGGCTGCAGCCTGCAGTCGTCGCCGACGATCTCGTTTCAGTCCACAGGGAGCGATGACGATGGCTACTTCACAAGTGATCGAGCTGACGAATTCCACGTTTGACCAGGCTGCCGCCGGCACACAGCCGCTGCTGGTCGATTTTTGGGCACCGTGGTGCGGCCCCTGCCGTCAGGTGGGGCCGATGATTGATCAGTTGGGTACGGAATTCGCCGGGACCGCTGTCGTGGCGAAGGTGAATATCGACCACGACCCGCAACTGGCTCAACGCTTTGCCGTGCAGGCAATCCCCACGGTGCTGGTGCTGAAGGATGGCCAGGTGATCGAGCGGTTCGTGGGCGTGGCGTCCAGGCAGCGATATGCTGACGCGCTTCGCGCCGCGGCCGTCGGAGAATGATTGTCCGAATTCCGTCGGATATCGTTGAGAGTTTCTGGCGAGCGCGATGATGGCGAGAGGCGGATGCCTTGCCGGCAGGATGACCGGCGGAGCGCGGTGTCCGTCCACTCGCCATTTTTTATGCGCTGTTCTGATTGGCCTTTGGGCTCCCAGGTGCTTGAATAGTCCGGGAGCATCCAGCGTACGCGGCCGCGCGAGCGTGGAAACGCGTGTCTGCTCCTGCCGCAGGCTGACTTTGCCCTGC
>JBGSIP010000223.1:0-9417 GCA_041742495.1 Planctomycetaceae bacterium | reverse complement strand
CGCCAGAGCATTCATCTCAATCAAATCTCCGGACGCATGGTTCAAGCCCAAGTTGTCCTGCACCACCCAGATGTAATAGTCACGGTCGTCAAATCCGATCTCGCCGTCATCCACATCATCGTCCGAGTCCAGAATACGGTTGGCTTGCAACAGGATTGCCGTATCGCCGACTCCGCCATTCGCGGTCATCAACGAGTCGGTCAGTGAGAACAACTGCACGTTCAACGCATCAATGGCTGTGTCGATCGATCCCGAAATGTCGACGAAACTCAGCTGTAGCTCGTCGGTTTCGGTCGCGAGCACGGCCACTTGATTGTCCTGCAGACTCAAGCCACTGATGAAGACTTCATCGTTGTTGGCCGCACCAGTATCGTTGATCACAATGCCCGCGATCGAATGTCCTTCGATAGTGCCGCTCGTCCCGAGAGTATCAAAACTCCCCAGGGTGAACCTTCCGTCGTTGTTGAACAGTCCGATACCAAAAGTGCTGTCGTTGCTCGTAATGGAGTCGAGTTCCACGTCGATTGTACTCGTGTCAATGCTCACCGCCGTGCCGTTGTCGATCTCGATTGTGCCTCCCAGCACATTGAACTGACCGACATTCGATACGAACAAGCCTGTGGCCCCATCGCCGTCAATATTCGCGCTCGTCAGTGAGACTGTACCAGAGTTGTCGACGATGTTGACCCCTGGGGCGCCGACGATGTCTGTGGCAGACACAGCTCCCAAGGCGATGTTCCCTGTGTTGTCCTCGACATTGACGGCCGTATCAGTCGAATTCAGTCCGTTGGACACAACCGTTCCACTCTGCACCAGCACACTTCCCGTTACCTGCTCGATCTCAACACCAGTGGTTTGACGATTGGACACATTGATCGATGTAAAACTGAGTGTCGAGGCATCATTGAACACTCGGACACCCGGCCCGGCCGGATTGTCCACGGCAACCTGACCAACCGAGATTACGCCGGTGTTGTCCGTGCCCAGTTCACCAATCAGGATCCCGGGGCCGTTGCTGTCATTGACAGTGATGTTGCTATTGAGATTGATGCTGCCAGACGATTCCTGAATTGAGAGCCCGGCCGCAGAACCAGAATTCGTGTCATCAATCAGGATCGCACCAGTACTCGTCAGGTTCCCACTGATGTTGCGGATGTCGATCCCTTCCGCATTGCGATCGTTAATCGTGACGGGTCCTGCCAGAGTGATCACACTGCCAGCATTTGTATTGCTGATCCGCACTCCATCGTTGGCTGCATTGGTCACAGTGGTCGTACCAAGGGCATTGACAGTACCAGACGTCCCGTTGATATCCAGACCGGTCGTCGTTGAATTCAGCAGGTTCATGTCACCCAACAACACCGCTCCAGATGTACTCTGAACCAGTACACCCAGACCTCCGTCATCGTTCACCGTGGAACTCAGCAGGCTAACCTGGCCCCCGCTCGTGGCATTGATGCTCACCGCCCGGCCGGATGTGTTTGTGATCACGGAGTCCAGGAACTGAATTGACGCATTGCCACCATTGACCTCAAACGCATTTCCAATTGTGCCGGTAATGGTGTTGTCGGACATTAGAAATACGCCGGAGTTGTTGTTCAGCGATATCCCGGCACCGGGCGTGTTGAGAATATCCACGAAGTTGACCGTGGATGAGGTAATCCCGGTTCCAACGACCCCGTTGAGGAACGGTGAATCCAGGGTGAACCCTGAGAACTGGGAACCTGACGCAAGTTGTACGGCATTTGCATTGGTTGCTCCCGTCAGAGTCGGCTTTGCCGTGCCAATTGCCGTGACCCTCGGCAATGCGACGTTGCCGACGCCGGCGACCGCGACGGTATGGTTGACATTGTCTCCTTCGCCAAGAATTGCCTTCCCCGGATCCAGTACCACGTTTGCATCGGCTCCGTTGTAGGCGCTGCCCCCGTGTACGAAGATGATGTCGTAGTTCTGATCAAACTGAGCATCCGCGATGCGATTGAATTCGTTCCCAAACTGTCCATTGCCGCCGACTGGCGTCACATTGTCCACATGGCGGAAAACATAGGCGCTTCCAGTCGCTGGATTGATTGCAACAGTGTTGTTGTCGACAACTGTTGTTTCCGCGACCACCACCGTATGCTGGCGCTGCACGGGCATTGTGATTCGATCAGCCGGGCTGCCCGAACGCGTATCATCACTCAAGGAGTGCCGAGGATCGAAGACCCATGACAATCCAAACTGCGGACGCGTGCCAAAGAAGTCATCCGACGTCAATTCAAAACTGGTGTAGACATTTGGGAGCACTTGTCCCTGGATCCGGGTTTTCCACCCCCAGATGTTGTCTACGACATTGTTCTGGTCTTGGAAGTGATACCAGCCGCCGAACAAACGCACGTCGTGATTCAATGCCCATTTCTGCCGCAGCGGAGTACCGACCTCCATATCGACCCCACGCATCGCCGCGCCGAGTTCCCGGGACAGCCCAAAAACCAAGTTGAAGTCCTGAAATCGTGCTGAGTTGGGGACCACGCTCGAGTTCAGCAGGCGGGATGACTCACCGAGGGGATAGTAGAAGTTCGCTCGGGCATCCACTCCGGGCGTGATCACTTCCACGCCAGCTCCAATCCCATCAAAGATCTCGCGCCGCGTATTATCTCGGTCGTAGAAGAAGTTTCCGCCGATGAAGGCGTTCGCTCCGGGAAAGTAGTGCCGGTACCCAGTCCCGAAGTTGCCCCCAAATTCGCCGTCGTTGGATAAGAAGACCCGCGTTGATTGGAAGAGCAATCCGCTTTCTGTGGATAGATACGGCATCAACTCAAGATGTGACAGTGAGTCTTCGCGACCCACTCCCTTACCGGCGATATGCCCTACCTGCGCCTGCACACCCATGCCGGGTGGATCGAATGCCGGACCGGGATTCGTCAACTGGTAGACGTCCGGCTCAGGTTGTCCGATCGAGTACGTTCCGGTGTGCGATGGTGGCCCCTCCATTGGCTGGGCCCGTGCGGTGACGGGACTCAGGCCGTTGGCCGAGGAGAACACCAGCAGAGTTGCCAGCGTGAAGCGACGGATTCGTGTTCCGGTCCGGCGGAACGCGAGGGCCAGTCGATGCGAGCAGATGTGGACGGTCATGCCGGGTCCTCTGGCGTTCGCCGAGAAACTGAAGGGGCGCAACGGGGAGACTCGAAAGGGAAGGAACAATTCCGACACTCGGCTGCCGCAGTCCGCCCGGCAGTTCACGTCGGTTCACGATTTGCCCACCAGCATTGCTTCGAGCCAGAACCGCACTCCGCGGCCGCCGACCATCACATGGCAGTTTGCAAATCGAGAAATCAGGCTGGAGGTCGTAGAGGATCAATCAGTGGGGACATGTGCAGCCACAAAGTGACCAGCGGGGTGCCGATACTTCGCAAGGCTGGCCCGGCAGACCAAAGGCTGCCAGACAATCGGTTCCCTCCCGCAGACGGGGACGGAGGACAGGAATTCTGGCAGAACGTAGCCGCGGCGTCCGGCGCTGAGAAGACAGCTTCAGGGTCGCACTGCTGGTTTTGATCTTTTTGCATTGGTCGACGGCACCGCTGCCGCAATCCATGTCATGGCGCTGGACGCCGCCGGCAGACGCACCACACACGGCCGTGGTCGAGGGGAGTTCCCCAGTCAATCGCTCCACCAGATCCGGCGCCACCGCGGTGGATTGGTCAACCGGTCACGTTCAATTCTCGCATTCCCACGGAGTGGCTCATTTTGCTATAGCCGGGCCCTCACGTCGTGCTTGAAGAACCCGCGATCGAATCAGACCTGAAACATCCCATGCGAATCAAGAGTCGAAGCCTGGCCCGCTGTGGCGGTTGGTTGGCGGCGGGGCTGCTGTGGCTGCTTTCGTGTACTTGGCGCGTGACTCTCATCGAAGACGAACCCGGCAGCACGCCCGTCCATCGCGTGCGAGGCAAGTTGGGCGTGGCCTGCACGTGGCATGAGTTTCTGTTTGTCACACTGTTTTCGGTGCGGTCCTACCACTGCGCGGCATTGACCAGCGAACACCGCGATGGCGATCTGGTCGAGCAGTTGATGGCCCGCGCAGGGGTCAAGTCCATTCGTGGCTCGTCCTCGCACGGCGGCCGACGCGCGATGGCCGAAATGATCCGCGTGGCACAGACTCACTGGGTCATTGTCACTCCAGATGGACCACGCGGTCCCGCCCGGGAAATGAAGGCCGGGCCCGGCTTTCTGGCCTCCAAATCTGGCAATCCGCTGTACGGTGTCGGCCTCGCTGCCAGCTCGGCCTGGAATCCCCGGCTGTCGTGGACCAGCCTGATGATTCCCAAGCCGTTCGCCCGGGTGGCCTTCGTGGTCTCTCATCCGATCATCCTCGCGAAGGATGCCTCTCGCGACGAGATCGATCAGGCGATGAAAACGCTCGCCATTTTGATGGTCGACCTGGAACAGCGAGCGCAGCTTGCCGTCGGCCGGCAACCTGCCACTCCCGTCGCCTCCACAGTTCCCACCATTGGCAGCTCCTGCAGCGATGCCGACAATCCGCAAAGTCTCCGCAAAGCGGCATGATCGCGGAATGCGCGAGTCCGGCAGAACTGGCTGCACATCGCCGCGCGAAGTGCGGCCACTGCAGATTCTCCTCGTGGCGCAGCGCTCCTCCCGCCGATGCACCACCGTGGGCGATTTTCACCGGACGTGGAACGCATTTCTGAATGCCACTGCAAAGCGTCGAAAACGGTCTTTGCAGCGTTTGTCGTCACGGAGCATTGGTCGCGGCCCGCCGCAACGGGTCGCGCCGTAGTGTCTCGTGTCGGCCGCAGAGGTGGACTTGCGATATGCGGAACTGGCTGTCGGCGTGGCTGCGCGGGAGCAAGGTTCCAGGCGTGTTTCGCCACGTGCCGGAGATTGAATCCCGCACGTCGTTCCTCACTCTCGAAGACGGCCCCTACCTCGAGACGACCCCGGCCGTCTTGCAGATTCTGGAACGGCATCACGCCCGCGCCACGTTTTTCCTGCAGGGGACTCAAGTCGCTCGATTTCCAGAGCTGGCTCAGGAGATCGTTCGCCAAGGTCATCGCGTGGCCTGCCACTCATTTCACCACCAGGATCCGTGGAAGCGTCCGCTGCGCGAAACGCTCCGCGACTGGGAAACGTGCGTGCAATTGCTCGAGCAGACCACCGGGCAATCCGCCGATCTCATTCGTCCCCCCTTCGGCCACGTCACGCACCTGACGACGCAGTGGGCGGCGCGTCGTGGCATGGCGACGATCCTGTGGAACATTCACCCAGATCATGCGTGGCGGAGTGGCTGGCGAGACGCCGTACGCCACTGGGCCTCCCGCTTTCAGCCCGGCGCGATCGTCTGTCTCAAGGAAAAATCCAGCGGACCGCCGACCCCGCGGCTCCTCAACGAAACCCTCCCCCTGCTACAGGCGCAGGGGTGGGATTTCGATGCGCTGCGCGCAGCCTGATGCTGCAGAATCTGCCTCCGCATCCATCGGGTCACAATCAAGACTGTGGAGCGGCAGAGCTGGCGGCGGGTTCCGCTGTCGGTTCGCTCTTGGGTTCCGCCGCAGTCTCGGCCTGTCGCTTTAGAAAGTCCAGATACTGCGTCACACCCTGGCGGGAGCGGGCATCGACGTCGTCTCCCAGCAATGCGACGGCGGCCGTCTGCGTCGCGATCGCTGCCGGCAATTCGCCCGCCAGAAACTGAAGGTGGGCCAAGGTGTCGAGAACCGAAGCCTTCTCGCTCCCTTGTGCCGCGTCAGCGGCTTGCTGCACCGCCGGCAGAATTGCAGTGAGTCGGCTCAGTTCCTTGATCTGCTTGCCAGCCGCCAATTGCACCAGCATCCACGCGACGCCGTTGACCTGGGCGGGCGTGGCTGACTCCGCGTTCATGAGGGCGGTCACTGCTTCAAACGCCTCTGCTTCGTCCCCCAGTCGCAACATCACACGGAACTTGGCATTCAAGAGGGCCAGTTTTTCCCCGTCGCTGGCCGAACTGATCAGCGTATCGATCAATTCTCTGGCCGCCTCGCTACGACCGGCCGCCAGCAGGATATTGATTTTCAACGACGACAATTTGGCGCGGGTCTGAGGATCTGCCGACGCTTCCCACACCGGCTCTATCGCCGCCAGAGCACCGTCATAGTCCTTCTCACGCACCATCCCCATCACTGCCACTTGCAGCAAATCCCACTCCTGCTCCCGTCGGAATTGCTCGGCAAACGCAGCGCGATCCCACGTACCAGCCACCACTTGCTCCAGCACGGGATCAATCGACATCGGGTGACCTACCCACTCAATCAACCCGGTCTTGCCCACCAGAAACGCACAGGGGATCCCGTTCTGTCCGGCAGCCCGCATGTAACTCTCGCCGCAGGAATCATCGGGATCGCACGTCAGGCAATAACCCTTGGTCAACTCACGAAACGTCATCGCTGCGCCGGCATTCTGAGCCGGTGCCTGACGATCCAGGAAGGCCTGCACCGTTTCGAGCGGTTCGTCACTGATGCTGACAACCTGCACACCTTGGGCCGCATATTTCTGCTGCAGTTCGGCGATGTGCGGCATGGCGCTCACACACGGGCCGCACCACGTGGCCCAGAATTCGACGACATACACCTTGTCCGGCGCAAACGTCGTGACCTGGGGGAATGCCCCTTCGCCCGTCTGCACCCAATGTTCAATGTCCAACGCCGGGGCCAAAGATCCAATGGTCAATGGGTCTGCGGCGGTCGTCATTTGCGGCTGGCACCACGCGCTGATTGTCAGCACGGCCAAAATCCATCGGCTCAACATCATGACTCCTCAATGTGAACAGAATTGTGAGAGACGTCCAACTGGCGACTGTTCCCGGCCGCTCAGCTCGATCAGGAGGTCACCGCACAATCAGTGACCATCCGTCGCAACCACCCTCTTGGGAACCTCATTCGTCGCGATCTCCGTGGTCGCTGCCATCCGCCTGCCGCTCCGGGGCCCGCGACATATCGTCCTGCAAACGCCCGATCGTCGCCAACCTCAAGTTTGATTTCGACCTCGCAAGAGTTGGGATTTCGCCCGCCCCGGAACATCAACCGTGGGTCATCAGTTGGGGGCTTGGGCGAATTCCGCGTGCTTGCGGAGGATCAACGGCGGTCATCCCCGTGACCGCGCGTTGGCGACACGGTGCCTCAGACCGGCATCTCCGCGGAAATCTCAGGGTCCCCCGGCGATGCACAACCTCTCAAATTGGCCTTAACACTGAGCCCGTGTTTGTCTTACCCTGCGGCTGTGATCACGACCAGTTGACCGGTTGTGGCGGCGTCGCGCGAATTTTCGAGTCAGCGGAGAGCAACCCCCATGTGCGGTATCGTCGGCTATGTCGGTTATCGGAATTGCCCCGACTTTCTGCTGGAAGGCCTGCATCGCCTGGAATATCGCGGCTATGACAGCGCCGGTATTGCCGTGCAGCACGGTGGCGAACTGCATCTCCGCAAAAAAGCCGGACGCGTTCAGCAGCTCAATCGCATGGTGCACGCCCAGCCAGTCTCTGGCACGACCGGCATGGGCCACACCCGCTGGGCCACCCACGGGGAAGTCAACGACACCAATTCCCACCCGCACATCGGCGGCAATGGCGAGTTGGCGGTGGTCCACAATGGCGTGATCGAGAACTATCAGCAGTTGCGCAAGCACCTGCAGGAACTCGGCTACCAGTTCCGCACCACCACGGATACCGAGGTCATTGCGCACCTCATTGCCTTCTACTGGAATGAACAGCTCAAGCAGCACGGCGCGCCCTCCGTGGAACTGGCTCAAGCCTCCGTCGAGCTGGCGCTGACCCGCCTCAAGGGGACCTATGGCATTGTCTGCCTGTTCAAGGACCTGTCTGACACCCTCATCGCAGCGCGCGTCGGCAGCCCGCTGGTGGTCGGCATTGGCAACCACGAATATTTCGTCGCCAGCGACGCCAGTCCGCTTGTTGGTTACACCGACGAAGTGGTGTACCTCTCCGACAACGAACTGGTCATCCTCACCCCCGATGGCATGAACCTGCGGCACCGCGATGCCGGAGCCATGGCCCCCTCCATTCAAACACTCGATCTTGTGGCGTCCGATACCGATCTGGGCGAATTTGAGCATTACATGCTCAAGGAAATCTACGAGCAGCCCGTCGCCATTGAGAACGCCATTCGCGGCCGACTGGACGACGACGAGGCCACGGCCGTTTTCGGCGGACTCAATCTCACGCCCCAGCAGTTGCGCCGCGTGGACCGCATCGTGCTTACCGCCTGCGGCACCAGTTGGCATGCCGGACTGGTGGGAGAATATCTGATCGAAGAATTCGCCCGCATGCCGGTCGAAGTCGAATACGCCAGCGAGTTGCGCTATCGCAATCCGCCGATGGACGATCGCACGATGGTGTTTGCCATCACCCAGAGCGGTGAAACCGCCGATACGCTGGCCGCCCTGCGCGAATGCAAACGCAAAGGGCACCCCACGCTCGCCATCAACAATGTCGTCGGCTCCACCATTGCCCGCGAAGCCGACGGGGGCATCTTCCTGCATGCCGGACCAGAAATTGGCGTCGCCTCCACCAAGGCCTTCACGTCGCAGGTCACAGTCCTGACCATGCTGGCGCTGTTCTTTGGCCGGATGCGGCACCTGTCGTATCCCGCCGGCAAGCGCATCATTCGCAACCTCAAGGCGATGCCCGATCTCGCCCGCCAGACCCTGGGCTGCCACGACGCCGTTAAACGCCTCGCGGAAAAATACGCCGAGTACAACAACTTCCTGTACCTGGGTCGGCTGTACAACTTTCCTGTCGCCCTCGAAGGGGCCCTCAAGCTCAAGGAAATCAGCTACATTCACGCCGAAGGCTACCCCGCGGCGGAAATGAAGCATGGACCAATTGCCCTCGTCGACGAACAGACGCCCAGTGTGTTCATTGTGCCTCGCTGTGGCATCTATCCCAAAATTGTCAGCAACATCGAGGAAGTGAAGGCCCGCCGCGGCCCCGTCATTGCCGTCGCCTGCGAAGGGGACGACCAGATCGCCTCGCTGGCCGACGACGTGATCTACGTTCCGGACGTGGAGGAGTACATGCAGCCACTGATCACCTCGATCCCGCTGCAACTCCTGTCGTATCACATCGCCCTGCTCCGAGGCTGCAATGTCGACCGACCGCGTAACCTCGCCAAGAGCGTGACCGTCGAATAACCCCGGACGGCGAAACGCCCCCAATGGTGATCGCACGGTGAAGTGCGTTCGTGGGCAAGATCACCGCGAAACGCAGGCAGCGCAGTGACACCGATCACTGCGGTTCAGTCGTCGTCGCCGTCTTCCTCCTCGTCGTTTTCGGCGTGTGTGGAAGGTTGCGGATTCCTCGCCGGTCGCGGCACGGGCGTCAAATGGCGCATCACTGTGCGCCAGCCTGGCAGGCTCAGCACGGCGTACACC
>JBGSIP010000222.1:0-5413 GCA_041742495.1 Planctomycetaceae bacterium | reverse complement strand
CAGCGGCAGGGGGCCGGCCTGCAGTGCACTCAGCACAGAATCATACTGGCTGGCGGCCGTGACGATGGCGACGTGTGCACAGTTTTTGGCTGCCGCACGGACCATTGTGGGGCCGCCGACGTCGATCTTTTCGATGGCTTCGGCCACCGTGACATCCGGCCGGGCGACGGTCGCCTCGAAGGGATACAAATTGCAGATCACCAGTTCAAATGGCACGATGCCGTGCGCCTGCATGGCCACGGCATCTTCCTTGAGATCGGGCCGGCCGAGAATCCCACCGTGGACCTTGGGGTGCAGAGTTTTGACCCGGCCTCCCATGATCTCGGGAAAGCCGGTGTACGTGCCAATGTCGATGACCGACAGGCCGTTTTCGGTCAAAAACTGGCGGGTTCCCCCGGTGGACACCAACTCGAAACCGATGGCGACCAGGCCCCGACAGAAGTCCACCAGACCCGCTTTGTCACTCACACTCACCAGCGCTCGACGACCGGCCACAGCTGCCATCCTCTAGTTCAGGAGAAATTAGACTCCAGGAGTCTCGGGTGCGACCGGCCATGCGGGCCTGCGCCTCACTTCGACAACCTCCGCTCACGACCGTTCCCGCCATAGCGCACGACCACCAGGGCTTGCGTGCGACCCTTCGTGTCCGTCATGGGCATTGAGGGGCGGCGAGAATCAACCGGGCAGCAATCAGACAATAGCCTACGTCCAGCCTAGGTTCATCCCCACTGCCCGAGTTTGGGACTGGTTCCGCCGCACCATGTCCGGCTGAAATGTCGGCTAGGGCCGGCGTTTGACTTCCAGAATACCGCTGGCCTGCAATTGCCGGGCGCGGGCCGTGACCTTGTCGCGATAGTCCTGCATGGCTCGGGACAGCTCACTGTCGTCGATGTCTTCGATGAGCCTCAGGGCGGCTGTGGGCCGCTTTTGCTGCTCCAGCAGGACCCCTGCCAGCCGCAGGCGAAACTCGGCGTCGGCGTCATCCGGGAAGCGGGCCACGTATTCTTCGTGGAGGTCGGCGTATTCCTGAAATTGGCGCATCTTGAACAGAGCCACACCCAAATCCTCCAGCAGGTTTTTGGGTAGCGAGAACTCCCCCAGCCGCGTCTGGCTGGCGATCATTTCGGCGAATGCTGCCGTTGGTTTTTGGGCGTCCAGCAGTTGCCGAATACGGGCCAGTGCCTTTTTTCGGGGAGTTCCCTCGGCGGCGTCGGCCTTCTTGGAGGCGTTCTTGATGCGGGGACCGGGGCTGTCATCATCAAACGACGGCGTCGCAATTCCGCGCCCCTTCTTGGGTTTGCCGGAAACGACGCGATATTCGGCTCCCAGGTAATTGTCCTGGCGGTTGCCGTAGGTGCCCGACATCACAGCGAAGAGATCCCAGTTCTCGCAGTCGACCCAGCGGGCCTTGAGCATTACCACGCCGACCATTGCCCCGGCAATGGCCCCCGACAAGTGGAGCACTGCGGAAGACATATTCGGGCCGACCAGCCACCACATGAACGCTACTTTTGCGGCTTCCAGGCCCAGCCACCACATGGCGAACGTCATCACCAGGCATTCGAACTGCGTGATCCGGATCACGAACACGATCATGTAAAACACCCAGACCGAAATTTCGTTCTTGGGGGCCCAGATCAGGCTGATGGCCATCAGGCCGGAAATCGGCGTCGAGGCACCGAGTGCTCCATGCCACTCTTCAAATCCGGGGACAGCCGACGACGAGAGCATGCCCAATTGCTCGAAGAAGCAGGCAATTGCACCGATGCCGAGATAAACGAGCATGAACCGCTGCCAGCCGATCTTCCCTTCGACCAGAATGCCGAAACCCCACAGGAAGATCATGTTCCCGCCGAGGTGAAAGATATCGGCGTGCAGAAAGTTGGCGGTGATCCACTGAAGCGGATGCAACCCGTTGCCAAACTGCAGGATGTAACCCGGAAACGGCAGATGTTCGCTGACAACTCCCACCGTGGCCACGCCCGCCACAAAGACAGCCACGTTGATCACCATCATCGCCACCGTGGCGTAAGGCCAGTGGTAGATGGGCGCGTCAGTGCCGGTGGGGATCAGCAGCAGAAACATGACATGGGCCTGGGTCGACGGATCGACAAAGTGACAGCCAATGTAACCAGAGCCAGGCAGATTCTCCCACTGTCAGCGGGCGGAGGGGGGCAGTTTTTTGACAGGTTCGTGGTGGTGGAGTGTCTGGCGGTCCGGGCACAAAAAAACATCCCGCGGTGTCGCGGGATGTTGAGTCGTTCAGATTGAGTCTTCCACGCGGCAATCGTTGACGGCCGCAGACCACGCTGCCAGCCAGCGCGGACCTAGCGAGACATGAATGCCACGACTTGGCCGACTTCCAGCGGCAGGCTGATGTCCGCCTCCACCGGCACGGCCGTCACGACGGCCTTGAGGGCCTTTTCGTCGAAGTTGATCCACTCGCAGTTGGTCGTTTTGGAGCCTTGAGCAGCCCAATCCGCGTAGATCACCTTCAGATTGGGGCGATTGCGGATCGTGATGACGTCCCCAGGGCGGACCTGAATCGAAGGCTTGTTGACAGTGCGGCCATTCAATTGGAAATGGCGATGCACAACGGCCTGACGAGCCTGCAGGCGGGTCACCGTGAAACCAGCACGGCGGACAACGTTGTCGAGGCGGCGCTCACAGAACAGGAGCAATTCGACCCCGGTGTTCCCCTTCATCCGCTTGGCTTTGTCGAAATACCGCCGCAGTTGCCGCTCGCGCAACCCGTAAAAATACTTGATCTTCTGCTTTTCGGCGAGAGCCAGCCCGTACACCGTCTGCTTGCGACGGCGGGTATGCTGACCCGGGGGGAAGGCTCGCTTCTGAGCGGCACGGAGTGCTCCCGAACTCTCGAACACCTGAGCATCCAGCCGCCGCATCACGCGGGCTTTCGGACCCGTATATCGACCCATTTCAAACTCTCTCCAGACACGCTCAGACAGTGAACAACGCAAGATTTGAGCATCGCCAAGTGCAAATGGAGGAACGGCTTGCGACTTGCGTTCCCACCGTCAGACCAGCCCGATCGAAGGGCGATCATTGCGAACTCTCCCCCCAGCGTGGCCGCGAGGGAAGCGGATATTGTGTCGAAAGTGGGATCGACCGTCAACTGGACTGGGCAAATTCGTCGCGTGCCGCCGGTGCCAGAACGTGTCCTCACCTCCTGAAACGGGAAACAGCCGCCGAAACGCAGAACAGACCAGCCCCAGGGGACGCCACATTCTGGTCCGACGCCCCGGGGCGGCCAGATCGGTCGCAGATCGGAGTTCTGAGGAACACCAAGAGGTGCGGCGGCACCAGCGCATCCCCCGTGGAACGTGGTTGCCCGAATGGGTTGTCCCGTCAACTTGTCGGCAATGTGCCTCAGTCGCCTGGGTCGACTCCGTCAGAGAGGAATCCCTGAGGCATCCTTCCTTCGCTGGACACACGTCGCTCCACCCCGGGGGGGCCGTTTTCGTCGTTCAGGGAGTCTTGCGCAGAAAGGTTGTCGCGGTGACCACGCTCGTTCGGAAAGCATCACCCTCGGCGGGTTGCACGGATCAGCCGCCTGGTGGAGCGACGCGGCCAGATTGTCTGTTGATTGACTTGTCCCAGCTCCAGGCGGGGCTGAATCTCGAGAGCCCGATTTACGATGAGCGGGGCGTGTTGCTGCTGAGTGCGGGACCGTTGACAGAACTGAGTTTACAGGGGCTCAAGCGCAGAGGGCTGCTGCGGGTGCAGGCGTCGTTTGCAGATGCGGCCGCCGTCTGCGCAAGGCGCAAAGAAACCCGGATTGGTGGCGAATCTCTCGCCCAATTGCTCGATCAGGAAATTCAGGCCCACGAATTGTTCGACGAACGCTTGGGGCAGGACGAATCCGATCGCGTCGTGCTCAGTGGGTGCAATGGCTATGACCCGAGTCGCCGGCAGGAACTGCTGCAGAACCACCGCGAAGCGGCACTGCAGTTGGGGTCGTTGATGGATCAGGCGGCGAAAGGCCAGGCCGTCTCACCGAATGCAATTGTGATGACAGCGGCCCAGTATCTGGCCGATCTGACGGCTGACATCGATTCTGTCATGGCCACCGCGACCCAAGTGGCCGCCTTGGAAGGGCTGGGCATGCACTGCCTGCGGATGAGCGTGTTCGGCATGGCCATCGCCGCGCGCATGGGCGCAGATGCCACGAACGTGCGACGCGTGGGTATCGCCGGCATGCTTCACGACTGGGGCCTGACCCGCGTGCCGGCCGAGATCCTGGCCAAAAAAGGGGCCTGGTCGCACGCGGAAAAACTCGAGTATCGGAAACACCCCATTCACTCGCTGGAGATGATTCAGCACATCCGCGGGATCGACGGACGAATCCCTCTGATCTGTTATCAGGTCCATGAACAGCCTAATGGGGAGGGCTACCCCCGACGGCGAACCCTCTCCAGCATTCACCCACTGGCGCACGTGCTGGCCGTCGCCGATGCGTACGTCACGCTCACCTCGCGGGCTCCGCAGCGTCCGCCGCTGCTGCCGTATTCCGCCTTGTGTATCATTCGCGACAAGGCTCACCGGGGAATTCTGTCGACCGATTGCGTCGCGGCCCTGATTTCCATCGTGGGCCGTTATCCCGTGGGCAGTTTTGTCGGGCTCAACGATGGCAGTCTGGCGCAAGTATTGAATGTGCCAGCGGAGCCCAATCGGAGTCCGCTGGTTCGCCTGGTACTCGATACCAATGGCTGCCCGATGGAAAACCCGCCCACGCTGGATCTGTCGGAGTCCAAGCTGGAAATTGCCATCGCCGTGCCAGAGCCGGGGACGATCGCTGTCGAGCGCGACTTGCCGCGATAGTCGCCCCGCCGAGAGTCGTTCGTGGCGAGTGCGCTCACCCGCCTGGGGCGGGCGCTGGGTTGAGTCTGCGCGGTGAGTGCGCGGCGCATTCTCTGTCGGATGTCGTTCGTGATCGTGGTGTGGGCACCTTGTGGCCAATGGTTGAGTGCCGACCCGCGCGGTTGTAGAACGTCTCCGTTGCCGTGAACAGGATCTGGCGCGCCTGGCCGTGCGTGAAATCCTTCTGGTCGTCGACCGGCGACTTCTTCAGCATCGCGAAGAAGCCTTCCACGACTGCGCTGTCCCCGCAGTGGCCGCGTCGGCTCAGCGCACTGGCGTGGCCATGTCTGCCAGAGTATTGACGGATCGTGCTCGCCGGCAGACTGAACTCCACGATCGGTGTGAGCGATCGTACCCTCCCCGCGGCTGGCAGACAGAGGCAGGACGGTGCTGTAATCTCTGTGGCTGCTGGCCGAATTGACCTCCCTTGAAAAGTAGAACGTTCTGTGACCCGCCGACCACGCGACCTGGCAAATGCACGCCCAACCGACCCTCGCGAACCCGGTCCCCGCCGTCTGCGTCCGGGGCCGGG
>JBGSIP010000221.1:0-4420 GCA_041742495.1 Planctomycetaceae bacterium | reverse complement strand
CCCTCTTCCACGCCACTGCCGTTGAAGTTGAAGAGTGTCCAGTCAATGGCCCCCAGCACCGCGTGCACGGGAATCCGGCCATCGACGGAACTCCACGCCAAGAGTCCCAACAGGACTATCGCAACGCCGCTGAATGATGAGATGAGCGCCACCGCTCCCGATCTTCCCGTGTACCGCATCCACAGAGGCAACACAAAGACCGGAAACACCATCGTGCCACACGCCAGCCCCAAGAACACTCCGGCCAGGATGGGCAGCCGCGAAAATGCGCACGCCATGGTCAACATGGCCGCCGGCAGCACATGGTCAAGTTCGCCCACATGGTGGGCCGTACAGGGCAGCAGCAGGTACAACGAGGCCATCGCCACGCCCAACGACGGATCGGCGAAATACCAGCGACCAATCCAGTACAGCGCTAGCAGAATGGTCAGGTGCGACAGCATCGCGACCAGCCGAGCCGCCAGTAGCTCGGTGCGACTCAGTCCGGCGCGACGTACCACGCTGCCATCTTCACCGGTCAAATGCAGAGACGTCGAAATCAGCGGTACGGTCAATAACTGAGCCGCAGGGCCCGGCTGGACATCGCCCCCTTCGGTGGCAGCGGGAACCTTTTCCCCATGCAACAGCCGGTCCGCCTGGCGCACCGTGGCCAGCGTGGTGGCGGGGGCTTCGCGTGTGAGTGCCTGGGTCGTCAAAAACCCGAACGCAGCAATGCTCAAAAAGAGCATCCCCGCCGGGGCCAGATTCTGTTCCAATCGCGGACGTCGACCAATATGAGGGTCGAGGATCGCCCGCAACAGCCACCACACTGTCACAGTGATCAGCCAAGTGAATCCCAGCACGCTGTTCGGATTCTCCCGAACCAGATACACGGCCGGAGAAATGGCCAGCAGGGCCAGCAAGTCAAAATTGCGCAACGACAGCAGGCGGGTGAAGCGAAAATAAATCGCGATCACCAGCAGGAATGACAGGCACAGCCACGTCTCACTGTTGACGTAGTATCCCTCAAAGATTTTCTGCATGCGTACAGTCCGGCCGTCAGCCGGGCAGGCGAACAACGCTGGAGCGTTCGGCACCGGCCATCGACGGCGGGGGGTGAATGAGCGGACAACGGCGACCCACGGCGTCGAATGCTCACCAGCGGCCACATTATGACCTTCTCCGGTCGTCACTGGAAGCACTCACCCTCCGGGCCAGATGAATTGGAGGGAAAACGATACCTGTTATTATATTCAGTGTCCGGCCAAGGTTCGTGTCTCTTCTACGGCCGGCGGCCGCCCCCTTTCGCCGGACCTGCGAGGAACTCCGCCGAACTCTGGCGACCACTTGCAGGGACCATCGCGGCCGCAGACACTTTCCGATCGGTCTGTCCCGCAGTGTTTCGCTGGTAGGAAACAAATGACCATCGTGATTGAAGTGAATGGCTCTGCGGACTGGACGCCGGTGGCGGTGGCCTGCCAAGCAGCCAAGTCAGAGTCGGCGGTCGAAATCCGAGCGACGCCCGTCGGCCCATCCGCCGCGGCACCATCAGATTTGGGCCGCTGGTGTCTGGAACAGTTCTCTCCAGCGCTCGCGGCCCGCATTGCACTGCCTCCCACGCACTTTGCCGTGCGCGTGTCGAGGGCGGAACTCTCCAGTTGGAGAGCACGCCCGTCGGTCACAGCCACGCTGCTGGGCCACACAACATGGGAGCCAGTCCTCCCCGCGGCAATCCCTGTGTCTCCTGCTTGCCCGGTTCTCACCGACCTCCCCCTGCGGCCGCAGCGGCCGCTGGATTTGCCCACGGGTGTCGACGCGCAGTTGGATGATTTGCCGATGTTCGCCCACGCCGATCGACTCGCTGTGCTGGCGCTGCAGGCGGGCATTCGCTTGTGGCACGGGCAATTGGATGCCAGCCACGCGCTGTCGCAGCAATTGGAAGGCCGGGGCAATCCACGGGACGGCGACTATTGGCACGCGATCATGCACCGTCTGGAAGGGGATTTTGGCAACGCACAGTACTGGTTCCGGCGGGTGGGACGGCACCCGGTGCTGGAAGAACTGCCAGCCGCCATTGCCGCCTGGGAGACCCCGTTGGCCGGCCTTGCCAGCGTCGCTGCCCCATGCCAGACAGGTCGATCGTGGGACGGAGCCGCCTTTGTGAACGTCGTCCAGCAGGCGCAGCGGGAAGTCGATTCTCCGCTGGAAATCGCGGCCCGGGCTCTGCAACGGCTGGAAATGCTGCTCTTGCTACGGCATTGCGCGTAGCAGGTCGGACTGAGCCGCGGCGTATCGGGCGCAGGGACTTGACGCCAGAGAATCCCCCCGTCCATAATTGCGGGAGCTGGAAACTGCTCCTGCCCCCTTGGCTGGCGGGACAAAGTATCGGCTCATCGATCGCCGGACCACAGGGTCGGGCTGGATCGACCCCTGAGCTCTGATCCCTTTGCCAGACGGCATGATTGCTCTCAGCGTGATTCGGATCTGGCTCCATAGCGAGCACCACGGGATCTGGTTCCCTGACTTGGCACCGATCGACCAAATCCACCCCATATGTTCTTGCCGGCTCCCGCCTTGCGGTCATCGTTGAGAACGTGAACCAATCCGCCTTGGCTGCGAATTTGAACCATCTGTGACGAAAACACCGGGTCGCGATCGCGACGCAAGAATCTCTGGCGGCAACTCGGTTTCCGATCCCTGAGGACTGGTCCGCTGGCGGGTAATCTGATGGCGGTATCATCCCGCCGACATTCGGTACCGATCGCGCTTCTGACCGGACACTTTTGAGTAGACAATTTGACCACACGGGCCGCGTCTTCCGACCGGCCCCGACACTCGACTCGACAGGCAGTGTGCTATGGCCCCCGGTGCCCTTCAATTTGTGATTCTGATCATTGTCATCCTGTTGTTGTTCGGGAAGCGACTGCCGTCAGTGATGTTCTCACTCGGCAAGTCCGTGAACACCTTCAAGGAGGGCATGAATACCGACACTGACGACGAGGAAGTCGAAGAGGTCGAAGTGCCTCGCAAGAAAAAGAAGTCGGTTGAAGCGGAATAGGGTTCGTCGCCTCACCGTTCGATCGCGAAACGTTTTCGACTGCGCGAGTCGGGGTGTGTCCGCAGCACGGATAACCAATCATCCACGTCCGGGTTCACCATCGGTGGCCACCGGCGAACAGAGTTCAGGGGAGCGTCAGAGATGGGGTTTTCACCGAGTATCTGGGAAATGGCGATTGTGATGGCGATCGCCCTGCTACTGTTCGGCAAGCGTCTGCCGGAAGTGGCCAAGAGCGTGGGCAAGGGGATTCGCGACTTCAAGAAGGGGCTGACCGAAGTCGAAAGCGACGTCAGCAGCGTGGCGCGACAGGCACGGTCATCGCGCCCGGCTCCGCGTCCGGCACCGGAACCCGACGACGAAGGCAAATTCACCGCCCCGAAGTTCACAATTCCTGCCGAAGATACCCCCGTCGCAGAAACGTCGCCTCCGGGCGGTATCTGAGGGGTCGTATCGCGAGAACTGAACCTGAGCCGCGGAAGGTCGGCACATTGCGCGCGGTGGTCGGCAGTGGCGAAATGTTGGCCGACTTCAATTCCGCGATGTGTGGATCGGACTGATGCCCGTGATGCGGGCCGCCGGCCGCGCGGTATCGATCGTGATCGGCTGCCGCAACGTCTTGTAAGTGACGTTTCCCGCCTCATCCCGGGCCGCCAGTCGCAGGTAAATCTGCGGTGGGACTTCCAGCCCGGCCCGCCACTGGTACTCGCCCGCATCTGCCATCCAGCCCGTGATCGGTTCCCACGGCCCATTCGGATGTGGAGCATACGCCAGCGAGACTGGTGCCGCGTTGGGATGCCGATCGCTCACGCTCCAGCGCAGGGTCACTTCGCCAAACTGTTCCCCCTCGCCCAACGTGGCAGGGAACAACTCAGCCTGTGGCGGAGTCTGGTCCACCAGCACGACCACTTCGGGGCGTTCACCAGCCTCCGGAGGGGGGGCCGACAAACCGCTGCCACTGCGAGCGCGAATTGAGAACCCAAACTCGCCATCCGAAGGGACTTCAATCTCGGCAGGGCTCGTCCGGTCAAAGTCGTTGCCGTACTTCCACCAGGTTTCACCCTGATCTTCGGTCACAAAGACTTCCACCATCCCCACGCCCGATGGGCCGATGTTGTCCAACTGATAACTCAGCGTGAACGCCGATGTGCTGGAGAGTTGCCGGCTTCCCTGCGTGCGCTGCGTGGGGAATGCCGGGGTGGTTACGGCCGGTCCGTGAGGCGCCATACTGTGGGGTGTCGTGGAGATCGACAACTCCCGCGGACTGGCCATCAACTCCGGTTCTTGAGCGGGCAGCGGGGCCGATTCAAAGCCCGGCATTTCTGGCAGTTGTAACGGAAACGCTCCCATATCGGCCGGCGGAGCACTGATGCTGGCCATCGACAT
>JBGSIP010000220.1:0-5109 GCA_041742495.1 Planctomycetaceae bacterium | reverse complement strand
CTTCTGGACAAACGGGTATTGGTCCCGGAAACCGGCTTCCGCGTTGGTGTACCAGTCGCGCACTTCAAACTCGACGAACTTGCCGTCGGGCCATTTCATTTGTGACGTCAGGACTCCCGGCGTCTCGGCGCTGCTGTTGTGAATGCGTTCCTGCATGAAATTGGTGCCCATCGCCGAAATCGTTGTGGGGTGCGAGTCGAGCTGGAGACCCCATCGCAGAATGTCGAACTGATGCACTCCCTGGTTGCCAATTTCACCGTTGCCAAAATCCCAGATCCAGTGCCAGCGGCGCTGGTTGAACGAGCTGTATTCCCGAAGCGGTGCCGGCCCGCACCAGGCATCCCAGTCGAGTCCTTCGGGCACGGGACCGGGCAAGTGTTTCCCCAAGTCAGGGCGAATCTTGTAGGCGATGCCCCGGGCCAAGTAGACCTCGCCGATGACGCCTTCGTGCAGCTTGCGAATGCCTTCGATGATGTTTTTCGAAGACCGGCACTGCGTGCCATGCTGGACAATCCGTTTGTAGTGCCGGGCGGCGGTCGCCATTTGACGACCTTCAAAAATGTTGTGGGAGCCGGGCTTCTCCACATAAACATCTTTGCCGGCCTGGCAGCCCCAGATGACGTTCAGGGCGTGCCAGTGGTTGGGTGTGGCAAAGGTCACGGCGTCAATCGAGGGATCGTCGAGCACGCGACGCATGTCGTCAAAACCGGCGACCGCATGGCCGGCCCGGCTGCTCCATCCTTTGACAGCAAGGTCGAGCTTCTGTTGATCGCAATCGCAGACCGCGGCGAATTCCACGGGGTTGGTGGATTCTTTTTCGAGTTCTACCAGTGCCGCCCCGTGAGATGCTGCACGCCCCCCCATCCCGACCACGGCGACGCGGAGGCGCTCGTTGAGATTGCTGCCACGGACGATCGCCGGAGCGGCGAAGGTGGCAGCAGCGGTGGCCACGGACTGTTGCAGAAACGCACGACGAGACTTCTGAGCCATGACAAAGCTCCGTGTTGAGGAATGACAGTGTGAGGCGATTCACCCAACAGTGTGCCTTGATTGGTTCGGCGATTCAACTCGCGCGGAGGAGTTGTCCGCCGGCGTCGTTCCTCGGTACTACTGCGGCACCGCACCAGATCTGCGCGACGATACCGCGCGGCTAGCGAAGTGAATGCAGCCACTTGATTCGCGGCCAGGCTGCGGCGCGGCGGTCGAGCTAATCCCGCGCTGCGAACAGGCTCGACAGGGCTTCGGCAAACGCGGAAACTGCAAGTTTCTGCACGACTGGCCTGTCTCTGGTTATTTGTCAGGCACCCTGGGATCTACAATGGCTGACAAATAGCGGTTGATGAACGACTTCAGACGACTGAGTCTTTCTCCGTGGCTCTGTGTCTCCGTGAGAACCAACACAGGAGTGAAAGAGACAGATCGCTCGGACTCTGCATTCAACGATGGTTACCGCTGGCCCCGTGAACCGTGCCATTCGCGACAAGATAAGATCTCACGGAGGCACACAGTCACGGAGTTGCCTAAGCAGCCGCGCTCACCCGTCGATGGGGGGCTGATTGACTCCGCGACCGGATGGCGCGATGGCGTCAGGCACAGCCTGACCTACCTGTCTGTCTATCAGTATATGTCAGGCATCGTCGGGATCACGTGGGGTGCGACAGCCGGACCAGCCAGCCGTGGCACCCTGGGATCTACAATGGCTGGCAAAGAGCGGTGGATGAACGACAGCTTGCAGGCTCATTGAAGTCGCGCTGTGTGCAGGATTGCGTCGAAAAACCGGGACTTCTACACTTCGCGCGCCTCCAGCCCCAGCCAGTCCACGTCTTGCCGTGGGTATCGGAGAACTTCATGGCAGTTGTCTGAGGACAGTCTCTATGTATCCCGCTTCCCTGCGGAGTAGGGTGTCGCTGGTCGGAGGTGTGCTGGGAGTCGTTGGTGTGTTAGGGCTGCCACAGCCGCTGCTGGCAGCCGAGGTGGGTGTGAGCATCGGGCAACTGTTCATCCCGATTGAGTTTCTGCTGTTCGCCGCCACGCTCGCTGGCGTGGCCTTGTTTCACCACTACACCTTGCAGGTGGCGTTGGCGGGCTTGGCAGCGGTCACTGTGACCAAGCTGGCCTTGTCGTTGCCCATCGGTCACGAACATTTGACCGGTGTTCCCGGTCTGATGACCCACCTGGGTCACGAGTGGGTGACGATTGCCAACCTGGGTTGCCTGCTGCTGGGCTTCGAGATTCTCAGCTCACACTTCCGGGACAGCCGCATCCCGGCGTGGCTTCCCAACATTCTGCCGAGTGGTTTCCTGGGGGCGCTGGCGCTGCTGGTCTTGGTTTTCATTCTGTCGAGCTTTCTGGACAACATTGCGGCAGCCATCATTGGTGGCACGATTGCTGGCAGCGTCTTCAAACAGCGGGTCCATATTGGCTATCTGGCTGGCATTGTGGCGGCGTCGAACGCAGGCGGATCAGGATCGGTGGTGGGTGACACGACGACGACCATGATGTGGATTGACGGCGTGTCACCGCTGGATGTCATTCACGCTTATGTCGCCGCGGGAGTGGCCCTCGTGATTTCCGGCACGATTGCCAGTTGGCAGCAGACGAAGTATCAGCCGATTCAATCCGACGCTGCCTCGGGGATCAAAATTGACTGGCTCCGCGTGCTCACCGTGGCGGTCATTCTGATCGCTGCGATTTTCACTAACGTGGCCGTGAATACGCTCTATCCTCAGTATGCGGACACGGCACCGTGGATTGGGCTGGCCGTTTGGGTGGCCATTCTGGTGATGTCACCGCTGGCACATCCGCATTGGTCGGGCTTGCCGGCAGCCGCCAAGGGGGCGGCATTTCTGCTGAGCCTCGTACTGTGCGCGTCCATGATGCCCGTCGAGTCGCTCCCCCCCGCGAGTGCCTGGGTGACGATGGGACTGGGCTATGTCTCAGCCGTGTTCGACAACATCCCGCTCACCAAGCTGGCATTGGCTCAAGGGGGCTACGACTGGGGCTTTCTGGCGTTTGCCGTGGGCTACGGCGGGTCGATGATCTGGTTTGGATCGAGTGCCGGTGTCGCCCTGTCGACCGAATTCCCCGAGGCCCGCTCGGTTGGCCGCTGGCTGCGATACGGTTGGCACGTCGCACTCGCGTACACGGTTTCCTTCCTGGTGATGAACGCCGTATTGGGTTTCCATCCGCATCCGAAGCACAAAGAATCGCCGAGACCTGGTGTGCATGCGGCCGACCACGCAACTCCCCACGCGTCCGGGGATGTGGGACACACTGAGCAGGAGCACACATCTGAGGCGGCGGCCGAACCGGTGACGGCCGAATAGCAGTGCTGCGGAGATCGACGGGCGCAACCTCGCGGTACTTGGCGAACGACCGGTTGATGTTCGGTGAAATTGCCGACAAGCTGCCGACGTTGTGGCCGAGAACCGCGGGGTGAGAGCCCAACTTGAGACCGAATCCGGCGGGCCGCGAAAATTGCGTCAAGCTCGCTTCGGCGTGGTGTCGATGCAACGCGTTGCAGGCCGCCAGCGTGCGGAGCGAGGGCTGATTGTGTGATCCGGGCGACCGCGCGCGGGCTCTGTGAGCCGGACCGCCGGGAATCCCGGAGTCACTGCGCAGTCGGCCTCGCCCCCACCACCCCGGAGTGATTTCCAGAGACGACAGCAGGTTGCCCGCAGCCGGTGACCTGCTGGCCTCTCAACTCCCGGCGGCCACGCACCACACAGGTGCATCCCCACTATTGCCTCGGAGACTGGCCGCCATGAGCAAATCGCCCTTTCGACTCTTGCCGTCTCGCAGCGTCTGGATGGCTGCACTGGCGGCGATGGCAGCCTGTTTGTGTCCGGAACTGGCGTTGGCCAATGAAGTCGGCGCGGCACCCGCGGGTTTTCCGATTGCCGGGATTCCCATCGAATTCATTATCTTTGCCTGTACGCTGCTCGGCGTGGCGCTATTCCACCATTACACGCTGCAGGTTGCGCTCACCGGGCTGGCGGTGGTCATCATCACCAAGCTGGGGCTTTCGTTGCCCATCGGGCACGACCATGCGACGGGAATCACGGGCCTGCTGACGCACTTTCAGGCCGAATGGGTGACGATCGCCAACCTGGGGTGTCTGCTCCTGGGGTTTGAAATTCTCAGTGCGCACTTCCGCGACAGCCGCATCCCGGTGTTATTGCCCAACTACCTGCCCGACGGCTATTGGGGAGCGTTCTCGCTGCTCGTGCTGGTGTTCATCATGTCGAGTTTCCTCGACAATATTGCGGCGGCCATCATCGGCGGTGCCATCGCCTCGACGGTCTTTCGCAAGCGGCTGCACATTGGCTATCTCGCCGCACTCGTGGCGGCCTCCAATGCGGGCGGGGCAGGCTCTGTCGTGGGGGATACCACGACGACCATGATGTGGATTGATGGTATCAATCCGCTGCATGTGGTCCCGGCCTTTCTGGGAGCCGTCGTCACGCTGGTGGTCTCCGGGACGATTGGGAGTTGGCAGCAGACGAATTATCAGGTCATTCAGAAAGACGCGACCGACGGCGTCACGATTGATTGGACCCGCGTCTTCACCGTGATCATGATTCTGGTGTCGGCGATCGCGACGAACGTCTTTGTGAACCTTTACTTCACTGCACACGCCGAAGCGGCACCGTGGATCGGTATGGCGGTCTGGGCGGCGATTTTTGTCACGGCGCCGTTTGCGCATCCGCACTGGTCAGGGCTGCCCGCTGCCGCCAAGGGAGCCGCCTTCCTGTTGAGCCTCGTGCTGTGTGCCTCGATGATGCCCGTGGAATCACTACCTCCTGCGGGTGAGTGGGTGACGATGGGGCTGGGTTTTGTGTCGGCGGTGTTCGACAACATTCCGCTCACCAAGCTGGCGTTGGCCCAAGGGGGCTATGACTGGGCGTTTCTGGCCTTCGCAGTTGGCTATGGTGGGTCTATGGTTTGGTTTGGCTCCAGTGCCGGTGTGGCGTTGTCGACGGAATTTCCCGAGGCGCGTTCGGTCGGCCGGTGGTTGTATCACGGCTGGCACGTCGCGGTGGCCTACGTCGCCGGGTTCCTGGTGATGCTGGCTACGCTGGGCTTTCACCCGCACGTCGACCACAAGCC
>JBGSIP010000219.1:0-6752 GCA_041742495.1 Planctomycetaceae bacterium | reverse complement strand
TGGTTTTCCCCTTGTGAATTCCGGCACTGGTGAAGCCCAGTGGCTGCCGTGATTGCTTCAGGTCATGGTTGTTTGACGGGCTGCCAATCGCCGGAGCGTGACAGCGGGGTGGTGAAGACTGACGCGCGCGGGGCGAACCGCGGGACTATGCTCCGACGCGGCCCGCTTTTTTGGCTTCGATCCGGCGGAGAAACACTTCCATCACCCGGCGGTACAGATCCTCCCGCAGAATCTGGTCTTCGACCCCGGCGTCCATGTTCGGGTTGTCGTTGATTTCGATCACGTAGAACTCACCGTTGGATTCCTTGACATCCACGCCATACAGGCCATCGCCGACGAGGTTGGCTGCTTTGAGGGCCAACTGCACCGCCTTGCGTGGAGCGACCTCGACGGGCATGGTTTCAAAGCGCCCGTAGTCCCGCTTGGTGGGGCCGTCGTGACGAATGATCTGCCAGTGCTTGGCCGCCATAAAATACTTGCAGGCAAAGAAAGGCCGGCGATCCAGAATGCCAATGCGCCAATCAAACTGGGTGGCGAGAAATTCCTGAGCCACCAGCAGGTCCGACTCTGCGAAGAACTCCTTCAGCCGGCTTTTCAATTCGGAATGATCCTGCACCTTGACGACGCCACGAGAAAACGAGCTGTCTGGTTTCTTGAGGACCAGAGGGAAGCCGAGTTCGCGGGCGACTTCGTCGACGTTGTCCTTGTGGGCCACCAGCGTGCGGGGCGTGGGGACTTTGTGCCGCTGCAGCAGTTCTGCGAGGTAGACCTTGTTGGAACAGCGCGAGATTGACTCTGGATCGTCCATGACGATCAGGCCTTCGTTGGCCGCACGGCGAGCAAAGCGGTAGGTGTAGTGATTGACGGCCGTGGTCTGGCGAATGAACAGCGCGTCGAACTCCGAGAGTCGGGCGTAGTCCCCTTTCTCGATCCGTTCCACACGCAGGCCCATCGACTCGCCCGCTTTGGCGAATTTGTCCAGCGCCTTGTCGTTCGAGGGGGAGTTCTCGCCTTCGGTGGGATCCCACAGGATGGCCAGATCAAAGCGGGCCTGCGCTTTGCGGCTGCGGGTGAGCGTGCCCCCCTTGAAGTGCTTCTCCGCGGCGGCCAAAACGGTGTTCCAGTGGCTGTCGGGAATGTCTTCCGAAGCGAGCGCGCGCACGCTGCGCAACTGCCACTGATCGTCCGGCTTGTCCCGCACGAACTTGAACTTGAGCAGCGGCACACGGAACAGGTTGAACAGCTCGCGGGACAGCTTGTCATAGCGCGAGGCCATGTTCCGGCCAAAGTACACGCTGAGTTGAAACTCGTTGGAGAGCAGCGGCTGCAGGCTCTTCTGGATCAGTGTTTCGAGTTCGTCCGAGATCACCCGGACCATCGAGGGGGACTTGAGATCCTGCAGGGCGGTGATGCCAGGGGTCGGGCGGTGTCCACGCGCTTCGGCGAGCAGGGAGACGTAATAGCCGGTGCTTTGATATTTGTAGGAGCGGCAGAGATTCATCACCCGGACGTTGCGTCGCGCGCTGAAATCTTCCTGTGTGAGATACCTCCACGCATCGACCGTTTCGACACCCGGGATTTCCAGTGGCCAGTCCTCGGCTTTGTCATACACGATCAGCGTCTGCACGTTGTTCCTTGCAAGCGAGAGCGTCCGACTCGAGCGGGGGTCGGATGATAAGGAGGTTTGCATCGTAGGTGACAATTCCCAGCAGGATGGCATTGGTCAGTCGGTCCACTGCCACGGGATAAACATGATCATTGGCCATGACGTTGGGCCACAGCGGATCGGCAACCAGCACTCTCCGTGTGTCAGGGTCATGACCACACACCACAACAAAATGCCCCTGAGGGGTCCCACGGACGTCATCGGGCACGCCGACGGCGCCGGGAAGATCTTCTTCCGGCCAGCGCTCACGCGGTTCGCCATACAAAAACGTGGCGCTCAGACCGGTCAGGATCGGGAAGCCGCGCTTGAGGTGCTTGCGGATGAGTTCCGTGTTGAGCACTTCCATCTTGATCCGTCCGCCCGCCGACAGAAACTCGACATAGGCGTCGCAGGCAGCGCGAAGCTTGGCGGATCGTTTGGCCTGTTTTTGTGCGCGCAGCTTGGCCCGCAGGTCGACTTCGGCCCCCTGAAACCAGGTGGGGTCGAAGACCTGCAAATTGTAGGTGTACAGTGTGGCCGAGAAGCCTCGCCGCAGCGCATGCACTCCCAAAAAGACGGCGAGGGTCCCCCCTTCGGGCAGTCGGCCGGTTTCCCGAATGACGGTTTCCAGCGAGATCGAGTCGCCGAAATACCGGTACACGGCATGCAGGCACGTCGGCCCACAAGTCGTGTCATCGGGTTGAGGAAGAATCCCCAAGGTAAGCCGGTTCTCCATACGGCAGCGACGTGTCCGCGAAGCAGAACGCACCCGTCACAAGTGATCCCGGCTGGTGCACCGGAGGGTCCTCCCTGAACCCCAGTGGCGCGAATTGTGGAGAACCCCCCGGGTTTGGGCAAGACGTGTTTTGCAGCCCATAGTTCGCGGTACGAACTGCAATCTGCGCGCACGTGTTCACCGGGTGGGCCCGAAGACGATGGCGGTCAGCTGCAGCAAATTGACGGCTGGCTAACTGCGGGCGTCCTTCACCGCTTCGTAAGCTTCCAGAGCGCGATCGCGGGCCAGGGCGTGATCGACGAGAGGAGCCGGATATCCTCCGGGGGGCCGTGGCGCAAGTTCGCGGGCACGATGGATGTCGGCCCCGGCCAGGCGGGACAACTCGGGAATCCACCTGCGGACGTAATCACCTGCGGGATCGAATTTCTCCCCTTGAGATGTGGGGTTGAACACGCGGAAGTAGGGGGCGGCATCGGCACCACAGCCGGCCGTCCATTGCCAGCCGAGTGTATTGCTGGCGAGATCGGCATCGACCAGCGTATCCCAGAACCAGCGGGCTCC
Organism: Planctomycetaceae bacterium; assembly: GCA_041742495.1. Taxonomy (GTDB): domain Bacteria; phylum Planctomycetota; class Planctomycetia; order Planctomycetales; family Planctomycetaceae; genus JBGSIP01. The sequence goes on along the minus strand of JBGSIP010000219.1, from coordinate 3,810 downwards.
CTCCTGCCAGGGGATCAGCAGATCCTTGGTGAGAAAGCTGGCGACGATCATGCGGACGCGGTTGTGCATCCAGCCAATGGACCACAATTCGCGCATACCGGCGTCCACCATCGGAAAACCGGTGCGCCCCCGCTGCCAGGCACGCAGTTCCTGCGCATTGTTTCGCCACGGCAACTGACTGAAGCGTTCGCGCAGCGGCTGGTCGGTGGTGTGGGGGAAGTGAAACAGCAGATGATGCGCGAACTCCCGCCAGACAACTTCGCTCAGGAACATGTCGGCACCGGACTTCTTGTCTTTACCAGGGAGTCCGTGTTGATTGACGACCGCCTGCCAGATGGTTCGGGGGCTGATTTCGCCAAAGTGCAAATGTGGCGACAATCGCGACGTTCCCACCCTGTCGGGTCGGTTGCGCTGCTCGGTGTAGTCCTCGACGGAGGTCTGCAAGAACGTGCGCAACTGGCGCGCTGCTCCGGCTGCACCGGGCTCCCACGCCTCAGCCATTCCGCAATACCAGGGAATGTTCGGAAGGAGGCCGAGGTCGTCGAGTGAGACCGAATGCACGGGTTGTTCGTAGCCGGGCAGAGTGCGCAGTTCAGGCAGTGGCTCGACAACATCGACCTTGAGGCATGCGCGCCAGAAGGGGGAATAGACCTGATAGGGCCCCCCCGTGGCGGTCCGGATGTCCCAGGGTTCAAACAACAGGGCGGAATTGAAGCTCTCGACTTCCAGCCCATCCTGTGTGAGCACCTGCTTGATCTGCGTGTCGCGCGCGATGAGGGCTGGTTCGTATCGGCGATTCCAATACACGGCGTCCGCGCCGGTTTCGTCGATCAGCGATTGCAACTGATCGAGGCTGCGGCCTTGTCGCAGGATCAGTTGGCAACCGGCCTTGGCCAGATCCGTCTGGAAGTCCGCGAGCGACCGATGCAGCCACCAGCGGCTGGCGGCTCCGGGTTCCCACGGGGCTTCCTCTTCGGGAGCCCAGATAAACACGGGGATCACTGGGCCTCCACGCTCGCGGGCTGCGTACAGGGCGGGTTGATCGGTCAGCCGCAGATCGAGCCGCAGCCAGACGATGGTCGGCGCGGGGTGGTCTTTGCCGCGGGCAGGGTCGCTGGACTTCAAAACGGACATACCAGAGTTGGCCTCGATGAAAATGGACACACAGGGGGGAAATTGACACTGACGGGCGACAGCCCGATAGTAATAAGGTCAACTGCAGTCGTTCGGCGGGACATTGAGGCACCTGGTGAGGTGCCGAGATCCCGGGCAGCGCTCCCTGCGTTGCCGACCGGCCCCAAAGAGAAGGACGCGCTTCCTTGTCCACAACTCCCCGCTTCAAGATTGTTCCCGACGAGAGCGAATTGGCCAGCCTGGAGCGGGATCTGCGATTTTTTCCCAGTCACTCCCCTGCCCCGCGTCGGCTGCAGCCGGCCGACATTGAGCACTTCAATGCGCAGGGGTATGTCACCGGACTGACGATCTTCTCGCCCGACGAGATAGCGGGGATTCGCGAGTATTTTGACGGGTTGCTGGAGCGGGTGACCGCCGCGGGGGGCAACAGCTATTCCATCAGCTCGGCCCACATGAAGTACGGCCCGGTGTGGGATCTGTTGACCGAACCACGAATTGTGGACTGCGTGGCCGACCTGTTGGGGGACAACGTTGTCGGCTGGGGGGCCCACTTTTTCTGCAAATTGCCAAGGGATGGAAAAACGGTCGCCTGGCACCAGGATTCCAGTTATTGGCCGCTGACCCCGACCCGCGCGGTGACGGTGTGGTTGGCGATTGATCCGGCGGATATCGAGAACGGTTGCATGAAATTTGTTGCCGGGTCTCACCATTCTGGGCATCTCACATACCGTCCCAGCGGCTCGCACGAGGACAACGTGCTGACGCAGACCATCGAAAACCCACTACAGTACGGGCAGGAAGTCTACAATCCGCTTGCGGCGGGACAGGCGTCGATCCATTCCGATCTGCTGCTGCACGGGTCCGAAGCGAACAATTCGGACCGCCGGCGGTGTGCCCTGACGCTGCGCTTCGCCGCAGCAGATGTCACGGCGCATCTGGGATGGAATCAAAAAGGGGTCTGGTGCCGCGGGAAAGATGCGCGCGGTCACTGGGCGAATTTGCCCCGGCCGACTGAAGAGTAGCCGCGCGGCAGAAGTGGCCTGAATTCACTGGCATCGGCGTGAATTTCGCGCTGTCGCGGTTCCTCGCTGGTGAGGATACGCCCAGGAGTTTTTTTGCGGGGGCCCGGTTCTGGCCCCGCATGCAATCTGGCAAACTGCCGGCCGCAGGCTCCCCGTTTGTTTCGAGGGGACTATCATGCCGCTTGGCGGTACCCCGGGCACCGATTGTCAGGTTCGCTAGCCAGGTGGTTGCGCGCCGATGCCGCGCCTGGCGGGAACGACCGCTGTGGCGCAATGCCGGTTCGTGAATGTGTTGCCATGGAGAGGATTGAGCAGATGCCGGAGCAGCCGTTTGTTTATGTACGCCGCGTTGCGTTCGCGGAGACGGACATGGCCGGCATCATGCATTTCGCCAATTTTTACCGCTATATGGAGGAGGCGGAGCACGCTTTGTTTCGCTCGGCGGGACTGAAGCTGATGCTCGATCAGCCGGACGGGACGGTCATTGGGTGGCCGCGTGTCACTGCGTCGTGCTCGTTTGAATCGCCCGCCCGGTACGATGACGAGATCGCGATCAGCGTCTGGATCGAACGAATGGGTGTGAAATCGGTGACGTTTTATTGTGAATTTCATCGCGACGCGGAGCGGTTGGCCTATGGCCGGATGAAGACGGCCTGCTGCTTGTGTGGTGCCGACGGGAAGTTGACGTCGATTCCCGTTCCGCCACCATATGCGGAATTACTGGTGGAAACGCCCGGGTGTCCATCGCTCAAGGTGGACGGGAAGCCGCGTCACTGAGACGATACCAGTGCGCCGGCCACCGGGTTGCTATTGGCGGCATAAACCCTTATGCAAGGGCTTGAAATCTACCCTGTGGGTCCGGCATTGACGTGCCATTGGCCGCAGGCACTCTGGATGACGTGTGGCTCGAGCGAAAGCCTGGACCGAATGGATGAGATTCTCAGTGTGGCCGAACTCTGCCACCAGTTTCCCACGCCCAGTGGTCCATTGACAGTGCTGGAGCATGTCAACCTGTCGCTGAAGGCGGGAGACGCGCTCGCCATCACGGGGCCGTCTGGTTCCGGCAAAAGCACGCTGCTGTTTGCCTTGGGGGCCTTGGAGCGTCCGACAGCGGGGACCGTGAAGATTGGCGGTACGGATGTCTTTCAGCTGAACTCCACGGAGCGGGCTGCGTTCCGGAACCGGAAGATCGGCTTCATTTTTCAAGAACATTTTCTGCTGCCGCAGTGCAACGTGCTGGAAAACGTCCTGATCCCCACACTGGCGGATCGTTGCGGTGCGGACGATGTGTCGCGGGCGCGTGAACTGCTGGCTCGCGTGGGGCTGGCAGACCGGCTGAAGCACCGTCCCGGGGAATTGTCCGGGGGGGAGCGACAGCGCGTGGCGGTCTGCCGCGGTTTGATTCGGCAGCCACAGGTGGTGCTGGCCGACGAACCAACTGGCAGCCTGGACGAAGATACAACCGGTGTGGTCGGTGACCTGTTGCTCGATCTGTGCGGAGAACTGCAGACGGTACTCGTCTGTGTGACGCACAGTGCGGTCCTTGCGGATCGCTTTCCACTGCGGAGAACAATGCGGCACCGCACTCTCGTGGCGGACACGGAGGTGTCCGCGTGAGTGCTGCGGAATCCGCTGCGCGTCCTCGGACGCAGCC
>JBGSIP010000218.1:0-3705 GCA_041742495.1 Planctomycetaceae bacterium | reverse complement strand
GCTGCCCATTCTGCAGAGCTCCACGATGTTCTAGCCCCTGCCGCTTCTGAAGCCCGGCCGCTACGAGGAATCCGCGTGCCCCGGGACGTACGCCGGGAAGAGCGCCTGGGTTGGGGCCAAGGACGCTGGCAGAGGTCGGGGCTCGCGGCGGAAGGAGGGGGCAGGGTGGCCGCCGGTGCCGTGCCATTGAGCGACACCTGTTGCAAAAGATCGCCGGAACTCGCTCCTGACAGACGTATCGCCGACGCTTATAATTGGTTGTCGATCCTTGCCCCACCGGCGGCGAACGCGTCCAGAGGAAGTCCTACCTGTTGGCCGCACCGGGCGGACTCGGTAAACCAACGAACAACTGCTGCACAGTCCCACCTCCGCCCGGCCTGGGCGGTTTTCAGTCGAAGAACAAGGATCCTGCCATGCACCGTCCCGCCTGCGCCGCCCGGCGTCCCGAAGTTTTGTCTCTGTCCCAACTGCGCCGCCAGCGAGCCGGTTTCACACTGCTGGAACTGTTGATTGTGCTGGCGATTCTCGGCGTGCTGGCCGCGATGGTGGTCCCCAACCTGCTGGGGACGCAGAAGAAGGCCAACATTCAGGCGACCCAAACCAGCATCAGTTCGCTGGAAAACGCCCTGATGCTGTACGCCACCGATCACGCTGGCGAGTACCCCTCGGGCGACGGCACGGAAGTTTTCGAGATGCTGATGGCCAAGACGGACGCGGAGGGGAAAGCCATCGATCCGCTGCTGACCGAGCTTCCCACGGATGCCTGGGGTGAGCCACTGCACTATGAGTATCCCAACTCGAAGGCGGAGTCGACGAAACCCGCGATCTGGTCCAGCGGCCCCAACAAGGAAGACGAAAACGGCTCGGGTGACGATGTGGTCAACTGGGAAACCAAATAACTGACCCGCCGGCCGATGTGTGACTGTGTCCCGCTGAACGGGGACGCTGGTCACGCATCCCGCCCGGCAGCCAGAGTGCCGTCAGTCATGACAGCGAGCGGGGGCCCGTGCGAGAGATTCCCGGCAGAGTGAGAGGCGATCGCCCGCGGTGGCGTCCTGCAGCCGGGGTGCTGAACCGGCTGCCGGGACTGCTGCGGCGAGAGTATCGGCCTGCCCACCGGTTGCGCCTGGGCTTCACGCTGCTGGAACTGTTGCTCGTCTCCGCATTGCTGGTGATGTTGATGGCGGTGTTGAGCCCGGGGTTCACACAGTTTTTCAGCCGCGAGAAGATGCTCCGCGCGCAAGGGGACGTGCTGTCATTTGTGACTGACGTCCGTCAGACCGCCATCAGCCGGGGGGTGCCATTCTGGTTGCGGTATGAAGGCAACGGTTCCGCGATGATCGCTGGCCCAATCGGAGGAGCGATCGAAAAGGAGCTGATCCTGCAGAATGCGACGTTTGGATTCCCAGAGACCGCCGAGCGTCTGGAAGGGGAAGAACTCACCAACGCCAAAGTGGAGTGGTTGCAGTCCCCCTGGAGCCAGGCCATTTTATTCGAGGTGGATGGGACGGCCGAAGATCTGCCCGTAGAACTCAACGTGACGGGCTCCAGCACACGACGCCTGCAGATTCGTGGACTGACGGGACGGGTAGAACCCGTGGCGGGGGGTACGCCATGAACGCTCAGCAGTGTTGCGTGGCGCCTGCACGGGATGCTTGGTCCCGCCGCCGTGGATTGTCGCTGCTGGAAGTGGTTATTGCGGTGGCCATTCTGGCAGGAGCGCTGTCGGTGCTCAGCGAGGTCGTGCGACGGGGCTCGCAGGCCGCCACGCGGGCCAACTTCGAACAGCAGGCGCTCATTCGCTGTGAATCTGTCATGAATGAAGTGCTGGCGGGTCTCGTGGAACTGACCACGCTCGAAGCTCAGCCATTCTTCGATGACGAATCGTGGACGTACGACGTCATCGTGAACGGGCCGGACGAACTGTCGCTGGTCGAACTCACCACGTGCGTGCAGCACGTGAATTCGGCGGGCATCAAGAATGCCGACGTCAAGCTGACGCGTCTGGTCTTTGTCCCGGCCACAACGACGGAGACGACTGATGCCAGTCTCGCGGAGTGACAACAGGGGCCCGCTGGCATCCTGCCGCATTGGACGCAGCCGAATTGGACGTGACCGCACACGTCGACCGGTGCGCGCGGGATACACGCTGCTGGAACTATTTCTGGCGGCGGCGTTGTCGGCAGTGATTGCGGGGGCGTGTGTGCAGGCGACGTTGCTGGTGTATCGCACGCAGTCGGTCGGACGCCAACCGGTCATTTTGGCACAAGTGGGTCGGATCGTGCTGCAGCGGCTGCGAGCCGATTTAGGGAGCCTCGTGTTACCCGATGAGGACGCGCTGGCGATGACGTCCGGAGAGGAATCTGAGACCCTGGATATCGGCCAAGTGACGGAATTGATTACCGTCGACGGGACCGACACCAGCCAGCCGGAAGGGGAAATTGCCACTCGGCCACCGTCGCTGGTAGGCGACGGGTTTTCGCTGAGTCTGCTGGTCGATCTGCCGGCCAGTCGCCGTGATGTGGAGATTCCGCTGGATGGCGTGCCGACCAGCGATCTGGCGGTGTGGGCCTCGGGACGACAGCGGCGGTATGTCACCTGGACCACGCCGCTGGGAAAATCAGCCGAGATCCCCGAAGAGGAACATCTCGTGCGGTATGAAGACTGGACCACTTCGACGGGCTTGCCGTTGGCAAGCGGCGAGACGCTGATTGTTCCCGAGGCCGTCGAACTCGGCTTTTTGTATTACGATGGTTCGAGTTGGCTTGAAACCTGGAACAGCGATGAGATGGGCACACTGCCTGTGGCGATTGAAGTCCGCATGTCGCTGCTGCCTCAGGCGGAAGCCGCTGAGGCGCTCCACAGCGCTACGGGAGTGTCGTCGACGACGTTCACCCTGACTCAGGTCATCCGACTGGGAACGGGATTGGCGGCTTTGGAACTGGCGGCGCAGGATGCTGCGGCTGCCGCGGCCGAGGAGACAGCACCATGATGCAGCGAGTGCCCACTGTGCGGCCCAAACGCGAAGCGGTCGCCTCGTCCACTGGCTGGGACGCGACTGCTGTCGCCTGCACCGATACGCGACAGCAGACCCGCGGGCGGCGCGGATTCATTCTGGTGATGGTGTTGGCAGTGGTGATGATCCTGTCGCTGGTGTGCTATCGGTTCATGGACGAGATGGTGACCGAGCGAACTGCGGTGGCGGCGAACGTGCACGAGACGCAGGCCCGCCTGTGGGCGGAATCGGGCCTCGAATATGCCATGGCGATGATCGTCGCCAGTCCGGACTCTGCCACGCTGTTTGACGACGCGACAATGTTCGCCACGCAGCCAGTCTCGATGTCAGTTGATCCGGACGCCAACCCGCGCGCTGCCGGTCAATTCACTCTGCTGGCACCGGGAGCCGAAGCGGCAGGAATCATGCTGCGGTACGGGTTGCAGTCGGAGGGGGGAAAACTGAACCTCAATATGATTGCCGGGCTGGAGACGGAAGAAGCACTGTTGCACGAGGTGATGATGGTCATTCCCGGGATGACCGACTCCCTCGCGGACACCATCCTGGACTACATCGATGCCGATCTCACACCGCGGCAGTTTGGCACCGAGACTGACGACGGCACCTTCATTGTGCGGAACACGACGCTCAGTTCGCTCGATGAGTTGCTCGACATCCCTGGCATGACCCCGTTGCTGTTGTACGGCGAA
>JBGSIP010000217.1:0-3319 GCA_041742495.1 Planctomycetaceae bacterium | reverse complement strand
AAATTCCGTCTGCCAGCAGCACGTTCCCGACAGCACCGACTCCCATTGAACCCCCGGCAGCATGCGCAGATCCGGGAAGCCGCTCCGTTCGATGGTTTTTGTCGTTTTACCGGTCCCTGGATCTGACTGGCCTCCCTGCCAATATCCTTTAAGGCTTCGCCACAAAGTCAATCTGACGAGCGATTTCCTGGCCGTCGCGGAGGAAACGAATTTCCGTCTTGTCGCCCGGTTTGAACTTCGCCAGCGCATCGAGCAGACTGTCAAAACTGTCGATGTCATCCGTCCCCAGGCGAATAATCACATCCCCCGCCTGCAGACCAACTTTCTGAGCCGGAAAACCGCTCCGCACTTCCGAGACGCGGCAGTCACTGGCCTCGTCGGCAATCGTCACGCCAATGTACCCAGCGGAAGAACCGCTGGACGCCGGACCTGAGATCGTAGAAAGTTCGTCCCATTCGTTGAGGTAGTACCGGATTGGCACATGGATGTTCATGTCCATGGCGGTTCCAATGCGGGCATGAATGCCCACGACGCGGCCGGACATGTCAAACAGCGGTCCTCCCGAGTCTCCTGGCTCGATCGGGCAGTCAGTTTGAATCTGGCGCTGCCCGCTATGGACGGTGCGACCAATGCGGGCCACCGGCTGTCGGCCGGGGCGATACCCCCCCGGGTGTCCCAGCGAGAGAATCCACTCACCGGTTGCGACCGGGTTTTCTGAACGGACTTTGGCGTATGGCCAGGGGCCCGGTTTTTCCATTTTCAGCACGGCCAGATCGCGACGCCGGTTGAGGTTGAGCGACTTCGCGAACGCCTCCTCCCCGGTGTCCAGTAGAATGCGGACCCGCGTGTTGGGCTGCTGAGTGACGTGCGCCACGGAGAGGATGTACCCATCGGGGCTGATGATCACTCCGCTGCCATGCGAATTGCCCACCTGCACGCTGACGGTGGCCTTGCGCAGCGAATCAATCAGCGTCTGCCAGTGCTGCTCCATGCTCAGCAGATCTTCCGCGCTCGACGGAGCCGAGCCGGTGAAAATCCGGGGGATCTTGACGGACGACTCCAACAGGGCGGCTGTGGGAAATCGCGGCGAGATGTCCTTGGACGCAGCCGGTCGGGCGGGCGTGTTGCTGTCGACCTCCCCGGCACCTGCTTCCTGAGCCGCACGATCCGCTAGCAGCGGACTCGCCGCAGAAAGGTCGTCGGCGATGGCCTCGAAGCCCTTGATGGCCGGGCCTTCGGCATAGGTTTCCAGTAACAGGACTGAAAACAGACCCAACGCAACCATCGCCCCCGCCATCAGCGGGCGCGCCCGACCAGAGACAGCCATGAAGACTCCTCGGGGCTGAAATCGCCAACCGGTCTGTGGCCAGACAGATGGATTCCGCGACCACCGGTTTTGCCGCCCGCGACCCGCCTGGGAACCGCTGCGACAACCGCTCCAGAATAGGCACCCGACGGTGCGCTCGGCAAGTACCTGAGTGGGAACTCGACTCCCGCCCCCCAGTTTCTTTGTTTTTGTTCGGCCTTCACGACAAATGAAGGGGAATTGGGGGCCGCCGAGGGTGTGCAGTTTCACTGACCGCGCACCCGACACCCCGAGTTTTGTCCAACCCCGCCCACCGGGGAACCTCGGCAGTCAGCGCTAGGGCCGCGCGGGGGGCGCGTCCCCCTCAGTCGCTTCCACGGGAGCGTCCGCCGGCGCCGCTTCGCCATTGAGGGACGGAACAACCTCGCTCTCCCTGGAGGTGCCGGGGGACGTTTCCGCTTCGTCCGGACTCGGCAGGGCGTCTGGAGTCGCCGCGGTGTCGGTGGCCGTGGCAGTGTCTGTTCCTGCCGGGGCGTTGGGATCGAGATGGGGAACATTCCCGTCACCCTCCGGATCGTTGGGGGCATCCGTCGACGGGGATTCTTCTGGCGGCTCCGGAACGGGAATCAGCACGCGGGTTCCGTCATCGAGCAGCAGTTCGTGGAAGACCCTCCACTGGTCGGGTTCGACCTGCTCGCGATGGCCCAACATGCGGACGTGGCCACTGGCCTTGGTGCCAATCACTCGAAACACGGGACTGTTTTTTTCGGCTTGATCGAACGTCTTGCGCAGATCGAGTTCGACGCTGGTCAATTCGCCCAGATGCTCTGCCACCAGCGGTTGCGCGGTGAGGTCTTCGCGAAGTTCCATCGCGATCTGATTGCCCACCTCTTCGGCGAACTTCCACCCGACCAGCGCGATCCCGCCACAGCACAAAATGCCGACCACCGCGAAGATGCCCGCGCAACCTAAGACCCACTTCCAGGTGGACGATCGGCGCGTGGCGGTTTCGCGTTCAATTTCAAAGCGATCGTCGAAGTCCCGCTCGTCGAACCGACCATCATCATCGTTGCGCGCGTCACGCATCACAGTGGGTTCCAGATTCAACGATCGCCAAGGTGCCGATCAGGGTTGGTGCGATTGAGACGCACATCAAAACCGCAGTGCCATTTCCCACCCGGAGTTGGCCGGCAACGCCACGAGGGTGACGAGGCAGACCGCGGAATGACAGGGTGGTTCATCGGCCGGGGAGCGTGCGCAACCCGCCGCCATCGGCGCCCGGCGCTGGAACTTCTCCCAGTCGCAGCACGCCGCGATAGCCGACGTCGGCGACTTTGTCCCCCATCGGCAGGCCGTAGCGGTTGACGACCGACCAACCGGGGCCATTTCCGCGAACCACGCGCGTGAACGGAGGAGTGGACCGTGTGGGGCCCTTGGGATTCTCGGGAAGGGAGTTGCCTTCGACACGTTTGGCAAATGCCGTCGGCGTGTACCAGTCGAGACACCACTCCCGGGCGTTTCCAGCCAGATCACGGGCCCCTTCGGGCGTCACATCAATGGCATGCCGGCCCACGGGGCCAATCTCCTGCAGTTTGCGGGGACCGGCCCAGATGGCGCGGCCGTTGCCCCACGGATGGGTATATCCGTCAACGCCCCGCGCGGCTCGCTCCCATTCGGCTTCCGTGGGGAGATCTTTTCCGAGTGCCTGCATATGCTGCCGCGCCATCCCCCACGCCAGACCGACGGCCGGATAGTCGGCGGGCGAAGTGACGTTCAGCGGGTCCAGCTTCAGGTTGGCGGACGACTTCGCCTTCTTGAACTGGCCAACAGTCACCTCAACTTCGTCGATGTAGTACGGTGCCAGGAACACCGTGTGCCGCGGACGAACATCGTCTGGTCCCTCGTCAGCACCCTGCACACTGACTCCGCCGGAGACGAGCACCATCACGCTGTCGTCAAGCAGGCAACGAGTTCGCTGAGGAAATCCCTGGGACGAGTACCCGCCCGCAGGGA
>JBGSIP010000216.1:0-4065 GCA_041742495.1 Planctomycetaceae bacterium | reverse complement strand
CCGATCTGGCCCGCCAAATGGTGCGCGCCAAGGCCTCGGGAGCGACCGGCATTTTCGCCGATGATGTCTTGCACGCGGAGACTGGACTGCTGCAGACCGATGGCAGCCCTTCGGAGTTGTTCCTCCCGTGGAGATCGGTCGCGCTGGCGCTGCGCAATAGTACGTTTCTCGGTTCGCTGAATCTGGCCCACGGCAGCGAGAACTACGTGTTTGTCAGCAACGGTCAGGCGACTGTGGTGGTGTGGAATGACGAGCCCGTGGTCGAAGAATTCTTCTTGGGGCCCGATGTACGGTCGGTCGATTTGTGGGGCAACGTGCTGCGCGTGCCGATGGAATCGAACGACGGGCAGCAGGTTTCCGTCGGACCCACTCCGCTGCTGCTGAAGTACGCCAGCTCACAACTGGTGCGGTGGCAGATGGGTGTCACATTCGAGCGCGGCAGGCTCCCCAGTACCAACCAGTATCACGACGAAGCCATCCTCGGCAAAAACACGTTCCCTAACGGTGTCAATGTGACCGTCACCGTGCGCGCTCCGCGCGACTGGGAAGTGGACCCCAAGACTTTCAACCTGAGTCTGGGGCGCGACGAAGACTTCCGTCTGCCGCTGAATATCCGGCTCCCTTCCAGCACCAGTCTGGGTCGACAGAACGTGGGCCTGGAGTTTGTTGTCGAGGACGACCGCACGAACCGCTTCCGCATTGACCGGCCCTACGAAGTTGGCGTCGGTGACGTGGAAGTCCAGGTGAATGTGTTCGAAGCAGAATCACCCGGAGATTGGCTGGTCGAACAGGTCATCATGAACCAGACCTCGCCTCCGGAAGTGCTCGATTTCCGCTGCAGCCTCGAAACCCGCGGCCGCCGTCGCGTCGAGAAAACCGTCACCAAACTCGAATCGGGCGAGGAAGTGCGTCGAACCTTCCTCGTCAAAGACGTCGCCGAACTGACCGACCGCTCGTTCCGCGTCCGCGCCGAACAAATCGACGGCCAGCGCGTCCTCAACTACGAATGGCGCGAAGCCGACCAGGACGAACCGCCACCCCCCTATTCAGAACTCCTCAACCGCAGCCAAAAACGCAACGAATAACCCCGCCCCCTCAGGGGGTTTGTGCCTGCCCCCCCACAGGGGGCTTGTGCCTGCGGCAGCCAAGTGGGTGGGCGTGGTGGCGATGTGCAAGTGTGCGCGGGAGGGCGTGTGTGCCCGCGCGGAAGTGGTTGGTGCCGGTCGAACTACCGGTTTATCCAGGTCTATTTGTCAGCCATCGTCCATTGCAGGGTGCCACTGCTGGCTTGTCCAGCAGTGAGGGGATTTGTGAGTCAGGCTGTGTCTGACCTGACCAGACTTTCGGAAACGATGGTGTTACGGCAGGGAACTGTCCGGTGTTGGCTCACTTCGATCCCTTGCTTGCACGGCTGGACGAGCCAGCCGTGGCACCCAACGTGACTCCGACGACGCCTGACACTCAAACATAGACAGACAGGTAGGTCAGGCTGTGTCTGACGGGAAATCTGAACACGCGTTGATAGTCCGACATGGCCTGGGATCGGCACGCGTTTGGGCGGTGGCGCGCTGGTCCTTGATCACACTGCTGGACGAGCCAGTAGTGGCACCCAACGTGACCCCGACGATGCCTGACACACTGCCATAGACGGACCACTATCGGCGTTTGCGGGCGGGCTCTGGGTTGGTGAAGGGGGCGTGTTCAAAGACGGGGTCAGCGGAGGTGACGCGTGGGTCGCCGGTGGTGGTCAGTTCGGCCATCAACTGATCGCGCAGGCGGCGTTCAATGTGGGCGAATTCGGGTTGCCCCGACACGTTGTGGACTTCGTCCGGGTCTTCCGGCAGGTAGTACAGTTCGGTGGCCGGCCGCTTGGCAAAACCCCATTCATATTGCTGACGAAACTCGGTTTCTTCGCGATGGGCGACCATCCAGGCTTTGGTCGGGCTGGCGTCCAGATCACCAAACGCGACGAACGTGTCATTGGTCAGCGCATCGAGGCTGGGGGTGTTGTCTTCGGTCACCGCATAGGGGGCACCCATCGGCCAGCGCTCCGGATGGAAGTTGATGATGTAGAGGTAGTAGCGGGTGCGAATGGCACGCTGGGGATAAGGGAGGTTGTCTTCGCGGGCTGCCGCCACGTGACGTTCGCGACCATTCACCACCCACGTGCGGCTGGTGTCGACCAGTCCATCCTGTGTGGACTGCAGCATGGGCAGCAGGCTGCGGCCGGTCATCACGGCCGGGGGCGTCACGCCGCCGGCTGCGAGGAAGGTTGGGGCCAGGTCCATCAGGTTCACAAAGTCGTCCAGGACCCGTCCGGCGGGAATACCTCCTTGGCCCTTCCACATGGCGGCCAGCGTGACGCCGGTGCCAAACGTGTAGAGGTTGCACTTGCCGCGCGGGAAGCCCGGGGCACCGTGATCTCCACTGGCCACGACGAGCGTGTTGTCGAGTTCACCCGCTGCTTCGAGATCGCGGAGGAGCACGCCGACACCGGCGTCAAAAGCCATGGCTTCCCCCAGGTAGTCGGCAAAGTCTTCGCGCACTTCCGGCACGTCGGGCAAAAAGGCTGGCAGCTTGCCCTTGAGTTGCTCTGGTTCGAGATTCCACAACGCCTTGCCCGATCCCTTGGTCCACTTGCGATGCACGTTGGTGGGGCCAAACCAGAAGCAGAAGGGCTGATTGGGCTGGCGTTTGGCCAGAAAGCCCTGGAACTCGGTGTGGACCTTGTCGAGCAGAGCAGCCTTGGCCTCGGCGACGGACTTGCCACTGGCCACCATTTCTGTCGCAGTTTGGGAGAACGAATTGAAATTGGGGCCTCCCCGCTGTTCAAAACCCGCTGAATCGCCGCCGTAAGGAGCATTGGCGGGCTCACCCGGTCCCCAGACTTTGTAGAGCTTGCCAATGTGATAGCCGGCATCCTGCAGCAGCAGGGGATAGCTGGGAATTTGTGAGTCCCACACCGCACCTTGCAGAATCGCACCGCGGCCCGTGCGATAGAAGTATTGCCCCGACAGCAGCGAACTGCGGCAGGGGGTGCAGGACGGCGCGGTGACAAAGGCGTTGCGAAACAGCACTCCTTCGCGCGCGATGCGATCGATGTTTGGCGTGCTGATCAGGTCATTGGCACTGCCGCGGCCATTGACTGTGGGGTCGGCATAGATGCTCGCGTAGCGTCCCCAGTCGTCGGCGAAACAGAACAGAATGTTGGGGCGTTCGGCCGCGAGTGCCGGCTGCGGGGCGCAGGCTGCGGTCAACAGACTGGCGACAAGACCGATGAGGAGCCGCATGGGGAGATCTCCAAGGAGTGGGGCGACGAGAATCGGGGCGGATTGACCTTCCGGTTTAACGATCTGTCGAGTCAGTTTCCACTCGCTGCGGTGAGCAGGCAAAGAACGCACTGAACAGAATGGCAATCGCGATGCCCCACATCAGACTGTTGGCAAACAACACCGGCCATTCCAGTACGTCGCGCCACCGACTCCACGACAGGTCTTCCATGAGCGGGAGCAGGGGGAGGCCGAGCACTTCCAGGCCGCGTTCCATGGCGCGCTCTTGCGCACTGGGAAGAGTCGCGGCGGGATCGTCGAAGCGTCGCATGCTGGTAGAAAAGGTGGCCATCACGAGAAACAGCCACAGTCCGAAGTGCAGTACGGAACTGCAGCCGGCCACAATCCAGAACCGGAGCGGCATCAGGCGGCACCCTCACTGCGAGCGGCGAGGCAATGGCGGTGTCGGGCCAACAGCTCCGCCGCAGGCTGCTTGCGTTTGAGGACCGCAATTTCTTCGGCCGTCATTCCGCGTGCCCAGCGCAAGCGGGCGCGGGCGGCGACATTGGCTCCCGCGTTCACCAGCACTTCAATGGCGGGGAGATGGTTCGCCCGGGCTGCCATCATGAGGGCGGTCTGGTCGGCCCAGTCTGGCTCATCGGGATCAGCCCCGCCATCGATCAGTTGTTGCAGCACATCAGGATCGCAGGATTGCGCAGCGAGTTTGAGCGCGGTCATGCCGTCAGATGGTCGGACATAACGCACATCTGCGCCGGCCGCCATCAACTGGCGAGCG
>JBGSIP010000215.1:0-3609 GCA_041742495.1 Planctomycetaceae bacterium | reverse complement strand
TTCTCGCTGCAGCAGTTGCATACCCGCCGCAACTGCGTTGCGTTTCCACAGAATCTGCAGATCGGGTTGCAGCGCGAGACTCACTCCCTGCCGCAACTGTCGCTGGCACCAGCTTTTGGCCCGTGCCAGCAGTGTCGGGGCCTGCTGAGACGGCGTGCTGGAGTTTCCGCCCACGGATGCCTTGAGGGCATAGCCGGGTTCCCACGTACGAGCACGCACAATCTGCGTCTGTTCCGGAATCTCTTCCAGCAGGCTCTCATCGCGCAAAGGAACCGAAGGATTGGACGCCGTCAGTACGGAGCATTCCCATCCGGTCGCCGGCAGATATTTGACAAACTTGGAGACCCGTTGCACGCCGACGCCACCGGTCGGAGGAAACAGGTACGACACAAACAGAACTCGCCTAGCGTTTGCCATGATCACAATGCTCCCGCCGCGAGGGCTGATGTCACGAGTGGCTGTCGCCCGGATTCCGCAGCAGCAGGCTCACGCGACAAGTCTGGAAATGCGATGCCCAGCAAGTCGCCGGCCATCTGGGCCCACGTCCGCGGCACAAACTGTGCAACCTGTTCCCGGTGCGAACCTGCCAGGACGCGTTGAATGCCATCGGCGAGTGCCTCGACACTGCCGGGAGGGACCAGTTCGGCCATGCCTGCCGGGGCGATCTCTGCCACGCTGCCGACGTGAGTGCTCACGAACGGAGTCCCACAAGCCAGCGACTCGCGCAAGACGTTCGGCAAACCTTCAGAGAGACTGGACATGACCGTCACATCCGCCGCCCGGTACCAGTGAGCCAGTTCGGCATGACCGACGGTCCCCAGACACGTGATGATACTGCTGACACCGTGCGCGGTGCACAGGTCTTCCACCTTCTGACGTTCCGGTCCATCGCCGATCAACACCCAGCGCAGGCGGGGACAGGTCAGCCGCAGTTGTTCCGCCGCGAGAACCAGAGTTTCCAGCCCCTTCACGGGCACCATCCGGCCCACCCACAACGCCAATTGTTCGTGTGTTGATCGATTCACGCGAGCCTTGGCCTGCACCAGCGGCGCCGGGAAGAACTCTTCGGTGTTGATCCCCTGCCGCAACACATGCACCTTCTCCGGTGCAATTCCCAGCGCTGTCGTCGCCTGCTGCAAGCCCTCACTCACACACAGCACATGCGTGTTTTGATTGAGACTGGCAATGACTGACGTGCGTCGTTGCGGATCGCGTGGCAACAGTAGCACGTCAGAGCCTCCGACGATCACGGCACTGGGAACACGATAATGCTCCGCCAAAGCGGCGCCGGTTTCGCCATCGGGGTGCGCCCAGTACGACACGACCAGGTCAGGTCGCCAGCCACTCAACCAACGAAGCACCGGCTTTTGGACCGACCATGTCATCCAGCGGCCTAGTTGACGTCGACTCACACCCGCGGGATACCACAACGTGGGATACAGCACCGGCACATTGCAACCCGCGAGAGGCTGACGGACAGGATGCCGGGAGTTCCAGCCATGTTCGGTCCACGACCGCGGAGCCACCACGCGCACATCGTGTCCACTTGCCAGCGCTTTGAGCAGCGCGTGGTTATAAGTCCCCTGCGTGCGATGCGCGGCATCGGGGTACGTCTGTGAGACAAACAGGATTTTCCGGCGTGACATAGTCGTTGGCGTCCTGCGGCCGCGGAGCGGATGCGAACAGTGGCATCCCCGATCCAAATGTGACGAAGCACTAAGCCAAGATCGCATCGGCGGACTTCGGCCCGCCGACCGACTGGCGAATGGCATCCTCCATGCAGACTCTCGGCGACCAGCCCAGCAAACTCTTGGCTGCTTGATTGCTATACCTCACAGGTTTCCACATCGCTTCGCTGCGATACGCCGTGATGATGCCCGGCAACTGTCCTTTCGAGACTCGATGGTAGAACTCATACAGTCGCGACAATGGGCCCACGGCCAGCTCTGGAATGACGACCTGCCGCACTTTCTCGCCGGCTGCCCGCGCCAGTCCAACCATCGTCCGAGCCGTGGGCAGGTCGTCGTCGACCACGTTGAAAGTCTGCCCCGCGACCCCTTCCGCCAGTCCCGCCCGGACAATTGCCTCGGCACAATTGTCAACGTACGTGTACGGGAGGGTCTGCCGGCCACCCATGCGAATCAGCAGCGAGCCCACCTTGAGTCCCACGCGGTTGCTCAACACGCCGCGTCCGGGGCCAAAGATGACCCCCGGACGAATCACCACCAGCGGCAGTCCATGTGCGGCCGCCATCTCTCTCGCCACCGTCTCCTGAGCCACCTTACTAAAGGTATAGGGATCTCTTAGTTCCGGATGCGGATCGACCGGAGCCGTCTCGTCCACCACGGTTCCGCGACGCAGCGCATGGGTGCCATACACGCCCATGGAACTCACCAACACACAGCGGTGCACTCCCGCCGTCGCGGCCGCCGTCAACAGGCTGCGGGTTGGTACCACAGTATTCAGAAACAGCGTCGACGCGCCGCCCGAAAGACCCGCGGCAGCATGGATCAGCAAGTCGCCAGTCGCCAGCACGCTTTGACAGCGTCGGGTGTCCGTCAGTTCGACCCGCTCTATCGTCACGCGCTCCCAGCGACTCTCTCCGACGAAGTGGCGCACCGCCTCCACGTCGCTGCCGGGCCGGACGAGGCAAACCACATCGAGCCCCTCGTCCAGGAGACTCCGCACAATGCGACGCCCAAGAAAACCAGTTCCGCCCGTCACGATGCCTCTCATGAACGCACCCCCTCACACACTTTCGACAGCGCTGCCAGAGATCGCGCCGGAGCCACGGTCGACTCGTCGGCCGCTCGGCAACTGGCAAACATCTCGTCCATGATGCGTGTCACACGCACAATCTCGGCATAGGCAATCGGCGGTGGCCCCCCTCCATCAATCGCGGCGTAGAACGCGCGAAACAGTTCCCGCATCCCGGCGAAATAGTGCATGTCGCTGCGCAGAAACCGCCACACGCTGCCGCGAAATGTCTTCGCGGCCTCGCGCCACTGTCGGAACGGTTCCTGCACCTTGCCCAGCGCCCCGGGCAGCGTGGCCGCTGGACGGAAACGAATGACCTGCGTATCGAAATCGACTTCCAGAAAGCCACGCTCGCCAAACACGCGCGTGATCCGCACGCAGGGACGCAGTCGCGTTGAGAACACCAGCGATCCGGTGACATCCTGCCCCGTCAGTTCCGCGCGCAATTCCGTCGGAAACGTGGCATCCCCCGACCGCCACCAGCGCGCCTGCACGCTGGGATTCGCATCCGGCAGCAAGTCCAGAATGCGATACAGCGGATGAGAAATGGTGTTCTGAAACAGTCCCCCCGGCAGCCGGTGCACCCAGTGCTGCGGGTCGGTCTGCACTTGTCGTCCAAACTGTCCGCTCAGCGGGTATCCAAGTACCGATTCCACATGTCGCACCGCGCCCACCCGGCCGGCCGTGATCGCCTGCCGCACCTTGGTCCAGGTCGGATCGAACAGTTGGTCATGTCCGACAGTCACCAACCGCTGCGCTGCTTCTGCCGCGGCGACCACCTGCGCTGCTTCATTCGCCTCCAGAGTGAACGGCTTCTCCACGTAGGTATGCACGCCGCGCGACAGCAACTCG
>JBGSIP010000214.1:0-3580 GCA_041742495.1 Planctomycetaceae bacterium | reverse complement strand
GCCGAACAACAGCGCCCCAACCGCGCGCAGCACGAGCAGGGTGACAAACACCCCGCCGACTGCCCCCGCCACCAGCCATGGCGGCGACAGCGCCGTGAGCTGTTCGAGCAGTTGAACCGCCCAAGGGGGGAGTTCTGCGAGAATTCCTGGGATCATGGGTTACACGTCGGCACAAAAAGGACTGTCGACTGAAAGTCTGGTGTCCGTCGCCGCGAGGCAACCCAGGATGTGTTCCCGGAGGCCTGAGTGCGGTGGGGGACACGCACACACCGTAGCGGAAACGGCCGCGGGGCTGCTATGGGGCGACAAGGGTTTATCTTAAGATCTCTGGCGACGATGCGAAACCCCTCATTCTTCGACGACAACCACCCCCAAACTGCGCGCGCCTGTTTTGTGACTTCTGGATTCCAGCTCACCGCCGTCTGGGGGTGAAGTCGCCGAGGTGAGGGGCAGCGATGACCATTTTGTCTTTGACCCGATTGCGACGATCGCCTGAACAGATCGCCGACCGGGCACTCATTCTTAAGGAAAGCGACATGAAAGTCCGGGTCGACTTCTACAGGCC
Source organism: Planctomycetaceae bacterium (assembly GCA_041742495.1). GTDB lineage: Bacteria > Planctomycetota > Planctomycetia > Planctomycetales > Planctomycetaceae > JBGSIP01. The sequence goes on along the minus strand of JBGSIP010000214.1, from coordinate 3,015 downwards.
AGCGGTCGTGGTGCTGACTTTTGTCATGCTCTGGGCGGGACCAGCTTCTCGAGCTTTGATGGCTCAGGAGGATGGGTTTGTTCCATTGTTCAACGGCACCGATCTCACCGGTTGGGTCGTGCCCGCGGGGGACAACGGGCACTGGAAGGTGGTCGACGGAGTGATCGACTACGACGCCGGTTCGGAATCCCAGGCGAAGTCGAAAGACCTGTGGACGGAGCGTGAGTATCGCAACTTTGTGCTGACGCTCGAATGGCGCATCAAGGCGACCTCCGGGCAGTATGACATTCCCATTGTGCTCTCGGACGGGAACTTGCTGACGGACGCTCAAGGGGCTCCCATCACGCTGGCGCGCCCCAATGCCGACTCCGGGATCTACGTCCGTGGTACGTCAGCCGCTCAGATCAACATCTGGTGTTGGCCGGTCGGATCGGGTGAGGTGTATGGCTACCGCAACAATGCAAAACAACCCGCAGAAATTCGGGCGGGAGTGACTCCCCGCATCAATGCCGACAAGCCGGTCGGCGAGTGGAACGAGTTTATCATCGTGATGACGGGGGATCGGCTGACGGTTTTGCTCAACAATCAACTGGTCCTCGAAAACGCCCAATTGCCCGGCGTTCCCGAAGCGGGACGCATTGCCCTGCAGCACCACGGGGGGATTCGCCCCGATGGTTCGCTGAGCCCCGCCTCCAGCCTGGTCCAGTTTCGGAATATCCGGCTGCGGGAACTGCCGTAGGGCCTTCCATTCCGACGGGGAGTGGATCTGGGACGGCCGCGTCGCGAGTTGGATCGGGCGAATGCTGGCCCCCGACGAATGCTGGCCCGACGGTAGCCCCGCGGCCCATCATGCGAGATACTTGCCCTTGACGGACGCGATCCGGGCCGCGCAGGAGACGACCGACGGCTCGGTTTGTGACCGGCAGATGCGGCTCGGCCCGAGCGGCCCAGTTGTAGTTTCTTGCTCACGCGCACCGTGAGACTTGCGGACTTGCCAGTTAAGGGGACCGGGTGCCAAGCGACGTGGTCATTCAGACGCTGCCCAACGGTTTGACACTACTTGTCGAACCGATGGCGGCGGTGCAATCGGTGGCGTTCTCGATCTTCTCGGCTGCCGGTGCCGTGTTTGATCCACCGGGCAAAACCGGCACGGCCAACGTCCTGACCGATGTCATCACCCGTGGCGCGGGTGAACGCGACAGCGAACAACTGACGATGGAGCTCGATCGGCTGGGGCTGCAGCGGAACGAGCATGCCGGCAGCTATCACCTGTCGTTCACGGGAGCCACCGTCGCGCAGAATCTGGCGCCGAGCCTGCGGGTCTATGCCGATATTCTGCTCCGGCCGCTGCTGGATGCTGACGAGGTGCCCCCTGCGGTGGCAGGCGTCCGCCAGTCGCTGCGGGCCGTGGAAGACGAGCCGCGTCAAAAGGTCATGGTCGAGCTGAAGCGCCGCTGCTATCCCCTGCCGTGGGGGCTCCCCGCGGAAGGGGTGCTGGAGGATCTCGACCGCATCACCGCCGCGGATGTTCGCCAGCATTTTCGCGATCGCATTTCGCCGCATGGCCTCATCCTGGCGGTCGCCGGCCGCTGTGATCCCACCGCCGTGCTGGCGCTGGTGCAGGAACTGTTTGGCGACTGGCAGGGGCGTTCGACCGACAATGTCCCCGAGGTCCCTGCCCCGGTCCTCCCCTCCACGCTGGAGCAGGATTCCAGCCAGACGCACATTGGCATCGCTTACGGGGCCGTCCCCTATCGCCACGAAAAGTATTACGAAGCCTGGGCGGCCGCTGGTGTGCTGAGCGGAGGGATGAGCTCGCGACTGTTCACCCATGTGCGCGAAGAGCGTGGGCTGTGCTATTCGATTGGTGCTTCGCTGCACGCGGTGGGTCCTCACGGCCGGGTATTGTGCTACGCAGGGACGACCGTCGAGCGAGCACAGGAAACTCTCGATGTGACCATTGCCGAACTGGTCCGTCTGCAGGATGGAATTTCGGAAGAGGAACTGGACCGGTGCAAGGCCCGGGCCAAGAGCTCGCTGATCATGCAGCAAGAGTCGACCCTGGCGCGGTCGACGTCATTGGCGCGTGACTGGTTTCATCTGGGCCGGGTGGTGACGCTCGAAGAGGTCCGCCAGCGCATTGAGTCGCTGACCGTGGATGGTGTGTTGAGTTATGTCCGGGCCTATCCCGCGGCAAATTTTTCGATCGTGACAATCGGCCCGCAGCCGTTGGAGTTACCTCATGGTCTTTCGTGAACATCGGCTGCCGAATGGCCTGACGCTGATTGTGGAGCAGAATCCAGCGGTACACAGCGTCGCCGTGGGCTTTTTCGTGCGCACTGGTTCGCGGGATGAAGTCCCTGCGATCTCTGGTGTGAGCCACTTTCTGGAACACATGGTGTTCAAGGGGACGGCACGGCGATCGGCATTGGACGTCAATCGGGAATTCGACCAGATCGGCGCGAAATACAATGCGTCGACGAGCGAAGAAGTGACGCTGTTCTACGGGGCCGTCCTCCCAGAATATCTCGCAAAGGTCATGGACCTGCTGGCCGATATTCTTCGCCCGGCGTTGCGCGAGGACGATTTTGACCTGGAGAAAAAGGTCATTCTCGAAGAAATCGGCATGTACGAAGACATGCCGGGGTTTGTCGCCTACGACCACGCCATGCGGCTCCACTTTGCCGGGCATCCGTTGAGCCAGAGTATTCTCGGCAGCGAGCAGAGCATCACCGATTTGCAGGTGGCCCAGATGCGCGACTATCACGCCGGGCGCTATCTGGCGGGCAACATCGTGCTGGCGGTCACCGGGAACTGCGACTTCGCGGAGGTCCTGGCGCTGGCCGCGGGTGCCACCGCCAGTTGCATCACATGTTCCTGCAGGCTGGCGGGACGCACAATGGTTTCTGTGCGGGCAAGCGCCAGCAGGCCGGGACGCAGGCGGGTCGGAGTGCCTGCTGGCCAGTCACCGCATGTCCGCTCGGCCAGCGCCAGGACCTCCGCGAAGTCGCAGTT
>JBGSIP010000213.1:0-3948 GCA_041742495.1 Planctomycetaceae bacterium | reverse complement strand
TGTGAGCTGTCCATTCGTGAGGACAGGGTGCTGGTCTACGAGCCCCGATCAAGCTTCTGTGGCGATCCTCTGAGTGCTTCGACCGACAGCCACAACAGCCATGCTCCGTGTTCGAGCGGGGCCAGGACGTAGTGGAAGAAGTCTTCTCCCCGGTAACCAGTGCTGAGCAGTTCAGCGTTTGGCAGGTGATACATCAGCCAGAATCTCCCGTAGTAAATGAGGACCAGCAATGAGACTGCGGTCCAGGCGCGGCGTCCGGCAAATGGCAGGAACGGCAGGGCCCAGGTCCAGTACCAGGGATTCAGGGTCGGAGCGAGCGCCCAGAACCAGGCCACCGTCAAGAAGACTGTCCGCAGCCAGACGTCGTCGGTGTTCACGCAGGATGCCCGCCACAGCAGTCCGGCGACGATGGCTGCAAAGATCAGCAACGTGATGGCACGCGCCGTCAGGAACGTGGCTTGGGGAATTGGACGCTGGAGCGTGTGACTCAACGCTTGTGCTGTCGATGTCCGCCAGGAGTTCGGAGCGATCACGAACCAGTGCGGCCGAGTATCCACGGAGTCCGGGCGGAGGTTCTCGACGGTGACGAGAAATAGCAGGTCGTTGATTTCCCAGCGCGAAAGAAACGTGGCCAGTCCGCTCGGTGCTGGCGTGGACTCAGCCGAGAGTGGGGTCTCGGACGACGATCGCGGGGCGGCTTTGATGGCGACCGGTTCCGTGAGGAACATGGGACTGAGGCTCCCCGCGGCGCAGATCAGCGACACGATTGCGTAGACGGCTCCGGTTTGCATTCCACGCAGGCGGCAAGTCCACAGCGCGAGGACGGGAATGAGCACCAGCGGATACAACTTCGCACCCACGCCCAGTCCCAACAGCAGTGCCGACGTCAGCGACCACGGCTGCATGGAGCGGGTGCGATGGTGTGTCCGTCCTTGTAGCAGACAGAGCACTGCGGTGGTCGTCAGGCACACGGCGATCGAATCGAGATGCCCGCTGTTCGCGAACTCTTTGCAGACCAACGGCGACCAGGCATACAGCATCGCCCAGCCCGCATGGTGCCCGACGCTCCGCAGAATGGCAATCACGGCCCACGCCGTGAGCACATCAAACAGCGTCAGCACGATTTTCATGGTGACAAGTCGTTGATACAGCGACGCATCAGCGGGCACAATTTTCGCGGCGAGTCCAAACACGGCTTGAGACACGGGAGGATAGACCGTGATCAGTTCGCCGTAATGAATTCGCTGCAAGGCTTCCTCACAGGCCGCTGAGCCATTCTTCAGCATGACCAGCGGGCTGAGGGCAGACTGCGCCTGGTTGTTGGTCGCTGCGGTCAGCACCTGCTGCGGACTCGCCTGGTAAGGGTTGCCTCCAGCGGCCACGACGGCCCCGTCCCACAGGTAGCGATAGATGTCAATTTCTTGAATGGGCAGCGACGGGAGGAGGATCAGTCGGAACAGCACGGCACCGAACAGGATGCGGCGGGTGAGCGCAGCGCAAGCCCGTGAGCGTAGCGCCAAGCGCACACTCAGGAGGTGCAGCACAAAGGCCGCCGCGAGGAGCAGCAGGACAAGAGGAATCGGACGGTGCGGGTAGCCTGAATTGTATTCGAAATGACGACTCAGAATCGCCAGCCAGGCGTAGAGGCCTGCCTGCGCTCCGAGAAGTCCCCAACTCAGCCAAGGGGTGTGCACCCAGCCGGCGTCACGGTTGTCCGCGAGAGGGCGTGGGCCGTTCAACGTGTCCGCCATGTCAACCAGCGATAGCGGGCGATGGTATAGAGAATTTTGTATCCCGCCCGGAGTGTGCCGGTGATTGTGCCGCTGATTTTGCTGACGCCGACCCGCCGTCGATAGCGGACGGGGATCTCACGGGTTCGCAACCGGGCGATGGTGGCCTTGATTTGCATTTCGACAGTCCAGCCAAAGTTCCGATCACTCATGCGCAGGCTCTGCAAGGCCTGCCAGGAGATCGCGCGAAACGGACCCAGGTCGGTGAAGCGGGCCCCCCAGCACAACCACATCAGAAAACAGGCGAGGCGATTCCCAAACAATGCCTGGGGCAGCATCGCTCCCGGTTCGCGATCGCCACGCATCCGCGAGCCGACCACGAAATCGACCTCGTCTGCGAGGATCGGTGCGACCAGTTCTGGCAGTTGGTCCGGATGATCGCTGTAGTCGCCGTCGAGAAAAACCACGACCTGCGGCGGTTCCGGTGAGCATTCCTGGTCGGCGATGGCGGCCAAACCGGCCAGACACGCCGAGCCATATCCACGCCGCGGCTCGCTGATGACTGATGCCCCAGACTGGCGGGCCAGCTCGGCAGACCCGTCGGTCGAACCATTGTCGACCACGATGACTCGCCCTACGTAAGGCAAATCTCTCAGTACAAGCGGCAAGGAAGCGGCTTCATTGAAAACAGGGATGATGACCCAGACACGGGTGAGCAAATGGTGCGCTCCGGCGAGAGCAGAGTGTGCCTCCGCCAAAGTGGAGTGTCCGGCGGCGGGAACTGCGGCTGTATCGGCGGGAGCAGGGCATTTCTGGCTGGTCATTGCAGTCGCCATGTGCGGCGGCACTCTTCAAGAGGAGGGGTGTGGTGTCCTCGCTGATTGAGCATGGTCCAGCCAGCCGGGTCAGCAACCTGGAGACGACCATCGTCTACGACGTACTTCGACATTTCATGGTCCCCCATCAGAATTGCGATGGTCTGTGAAACAGGACACAGACGGAAGTCTGCACCGCGACGAAACTTGAAGGCATGGGGTTCGTTTTGAGGTCTGTTGATGACGGCGGTCCGTGCGGGTTGCCCAGTCACCTCATGATCTGGAGTACGGCCATGACTGCAAAACAAGCGATTGCTGCAGCAAGCGTGCTGGCAGGGGTGATTGGATTGACTTCGATGGCTTTGGCCCAAAGCGGAACCCGATCCGTGCCGACTCCGCCGCGGGGTTCTGGCTCGCCTTCGGCCCAGCCTCAGCCGGGTCCCGCACTGGATTATTTTGTCAATGAAGCGATCAACCAGTCCATTTCGCCTTCTTCCAGGGCCCAGCAAGCACCGGGCAGCGGCAGCCGATCGGGACCGCCCATTGAGGAACGCCTCGCGACATTCCTCCAACAAGCCCAGTACCGGAACTGGTCTCCGCTTCCCGGCGTGTCGGGGAATGCCTACGACGGAACCAATCCACACGGCAACAAGGTTAAGCTGTATGCCAATCGTCTGGCAGCCACAGCCACAGGACCGTTGCCAGTCGGATCGATCCTGGTCACAGAAAATCTGGATGCGAAGGGCACGACGCTGCTGTCGCTCACTGTGATGTACCGAGCGGAGGGATTCAATCCAGCAGCGGGGGATTGGCTGTGGACGAAGTACGAGGCCGATGGCTCCGTCTCCACGTTGAACCGGACGCGCGTCACTGGCAAAGTCGCCTCGTGCATCGATTGTCATCGCTCCGCAGGCGGAGGCGATTTTGTCTTTGGCAATGATCGCTGAACGTGTTTCGCGGGCGGGGTTCCGATGAAGGTTCCGCTCGCTGCTCATCAGGAACTTTTTGTCAAGGCACTCTCCATGTCAAGCGGCTTCAAGGTGATCGCAGGATCTTTGCTGGCACTGTTTTTCGTCGGCTGTACGACGGGATCTTCGGCCCCTCAGTCTCCGTCCAGTAACACACCCGCGGCCAGTTCCGCTGATCCCAGTTCCGCCGATCAAGGGTCGGACGCGGCGAAGAACAATGCCTCTTCGTCAGGTTCGGATACCCACTAACTGTTCGCAGAACGACTAGGGCTGGAAGCCATCAAGGGCGGCACTGGCGAAGTCCAGTGCCGTATTTCACCGGGTGCGATTGTCACTGGCAAAGCCAGCGGAGCTCAGCCTGTGGTTGCGTGGGCATCGTTCAACAGGCCGCCAAGCGAGGCTGCGGGAATGCTTTCCTCACGTGCGAAATCCGGC
>JBGSIP010000212.1:0-4750 GCA_041742495.1 Planctomycetaceae bacterium | reverse complement strand
CCCCTCGGCGGTTGCGGGAGCTGCCTCAGTTGTTGGGGGCGCCTCCGTGGCCGGAGCGGCCGCAGGCGGAGTTGGTGGTACGGGGGCGGGGCCTAGCAGGCTTTCATCAAAGTGCACGGTCACAAAAACGTAGCGACTCTTGGTCATCGACTTCGCAGGGTCTTCCGACTCCGACTCATCCTTCATCTGACCGGGTGCCGCCGAAGCCGACTCCTGCTTGTCACCCTCGGCAGTCGATGCCTCCGCAGCCGGCTTCCCGCTGCCGTCCTGCGATTTGAACCCAACTTCGATATCGAACTCACTGCCGGTAAACAGTTCGCCAAAGTGCAACACGTAAGTCACACCATCGGCGCAACTCGCCAGGAGCTCTCCCTCATTGGAGGCCAGCGTCTGCCGGCCGTCCGGAGTACGGTCGAAGAAGAAGCCCTTGTCTTGCAGGTCTGCCATGGTCAGCAGATCGACGGTCAGCCCCTCGTCCAGCTTCAGGCTTTCGCTCAAACCGCGCGGTTTCGGGCGGATCCCCAAAATGTTCAGCGTGTCGAGCTGATTGACGATGTCCGTCACTTTCAACTGGACCAGTTCCTGCTTGTCAGCCTGCAGGTCTTCCAGCGTCCAAGGGGAGGTTGCGTCCGAGCGATCCAGCACAATCAGGTCGGATTCCGTCCGCACGCCGCGCTCTTCATCAATCTGGTAGCGATACAGCGTGATGTTGCGCAGGTCGGCCTTTTCCAGTTCCAGCAGATCGGGCTTGATCCAGTCCGTGAACTTGGTCGACAGCTCGATGTTGACATTAGCCAGATAGGTCAGGTTTTCGTCCGGTCGCCGCACATAGAAGACATCCTGCCCCTCTTCCTGAGCCCGCTTGCCGATGATGAGATCGGTGAGCACCGTGCCATCGCTGGCCAACAGAGTGATGCGTTCGCCGCGTCCTTTGAGCTTGGTCGAGTCCTCATCGCTGGGGTCGACCACGCCGAGGCGTTCAAAGTCGGTCTCGCGCATGCCAATGACGGCTCCCCGCTCGATACCCAGCACGGACGACGCCGTCTTGGCCAATTGCTCTTCGCCATCGGCCGGGTAGTTGTGGTGCGAGGGAATTCGCCAGCGGCCATCGATGTTCTGCACTTCAAACAGCTTGATGATCGCGGTGTCTTCCTGGAACTTGGCCACGCGCATCGCGGCCGCCAGTGTCGGATCTTCAAAGGTGGGAAAGAATGGCTCACCAACCCGCAGCGCGTATTCCGGCGTCGCGGGGCGGGAGGTCCAGTTGGCAATAGCGGCCGTAGCCACGAGTCCCACCGCGGCGACAGCAAAAGCAATCGTGCGTTGTGTCTCGGTCATCGTCTTGGTTCCAGGCAAAATAGAGAACTCAGAATCTGTCGCCTTCGGACGTCCGGCCGAACATTCGTCCCCACCGTCCGACAACACCTGGAGTCAGGCTCACGGAGCCGTCCCGCAGGAGCAGTGGGGCCTGCCGGGTCCACCGGCCAATACGTCGTCAGTCCACCAGGCGATCACGGGCCACGGAGGCCATTTCTTTTTGCGATCGATAGATGGCCACAAACAGCCCCAGCAGCACCGCCGGAATCGGCGGGATGAGAATCGACAATAGCCGAATGCCATTGCGAACCTCCAGCACCCGCTGTTTGGATTCCCGCTTGATTTCCTCGATTTGCTCTTCCTTCTGCCGATTGATCTCGGCTTCGTCCACCTCCAGCCGGCGGTTCTCGGTGCTTTCCAGCGTGGCGAGCATCTGGGCTTTGGCCTGCGGATCGAGCGATTTATCGGCGTTGATTTCTTCGATCTTGGCCTCGAACCGCTTGCGGATCGCCGCGAGCTTGGCCTCCGCGTCCTTCTCCGCCTTTTGTTCCAGCACTTCCCGCTCTTTCAGGTACGCCTTGGAAGCCCGGTCCACCAGCGTCAACTGCCGCGATTGGGTGCGTTTTTTTCGCAGCTTCAGGAAGTCGTCCTCGCCCGCCAGCGCATCGACGGCATTGAGCACGAACGTGACATTGTCGAGCTTCAGATCGAACGCCGCTTCCTGATCAAGATTAAACACCGAGTCCGCAATCATGTCGGCGTCCGCGGAGAAGATCACATTCAGGCCCCGTCCCCCCTGGTCATCGGCGGGCAGCGTGATGTGGGCCGCGATCGTATGGGCATATTCGTCGGGCACGCGCGAGGGGGGCCGACGGGCCGGACTGAGCCCGCGGAACGACGCCTGGAACAATTCCCCAAACTGTTCCAGACCAGACCCGGTCTGGCCGGAACGCAACAGCCGCTGGTAGGTCACCCGGGCGTTGGTCCGCGGCTTGATCGTCCCGGAAAAGAACGACAGCATCTGTTGCAAACCGTTGGTGACTTCGCTGTCCGGATTGAAGGCATCGCTGACTCCCTCTTTCTTCTCGATGGTGATCAACTCCGGCGCGATCACCTGATCGAAGCGGGTGCCCAGCGATGATTCCTTGTCGAAGATGATCTCGCTGTTGTCCCAACTGATTTCCAGCAGGTTCATCAGCGATGTCAGTTCGCCGTTGTCCCCCTTGGGCTCCGCAGGGCCCCCTTGTCCGAACGGCCCCTGGTTGGCGGCCTGCTTCGGTTGACTGGGGGCCAACGGCCACTGTCCGGCAAAGCCAAACATGGGGGCCGGGTCGTCAAACACCAGTGTCGGATGACCCTCGGCCACATAGCTCACAAAGTTTTCCAGTTGCGGTGGCGTCAGTGACGACGGCATCACCGCCAGCAGCACATCGTGCGTGTCTGCCTGGATCGGTTCATCGGGAGAGACCTCCACCACCGAGTACTGCTTCTTCAGTTCGGTGATGATGCGCCACTCGGGACTGTTGTTGAACGTCGCCATGTCAAACCCGCCCATCACGCGGGCGTCGGTCCGCAGCACACCCACCTTCAGGCGGGCCTCTTCGGACACCGTCCGCAACGAGCGGGTCAGCTCGTATTCGACGGACATCCCCTTGTCGAAGAAGGGGACCACCACTTCATCGAGTCCGCTGGACACGACCGCCCCCAGATAAACCTGGCTGACCACGACTTCGCCGTCCCGCTCAAACTGCACGCTACGGGGCGTGATGTTGAACAGATCGGCCTCTTCCGCGGCTGTCGAATAGGGCTCGACGTCAATTGTCCGCACTTCCACGCGGCTGCCGGCCCGGCGATCCAGTTGCGTGAGGAAACCGATCAGACGTTTGCGGATGCTCACGTAGTCCTGCGGGACATCCGAGCTGATAAAGGCCTGAATGGTGACCGGCCGCTCGCGATCAACCGCCTTGAGGGCGGCTTCGGTAGTGGGTGAGGGGGTGTATATCCGCTCGGCCGTCATGTCGAAGCTCATCGTCGACAACGCGGCCAGCGAGTTGACGGCCAAGAGCGCCACCCCCAGGCAGACTGCCCGCGCCAGGTGGTGCAGCCACATCGTCTGCTCACCCTGACCAGCCCACCGCCGCCGGCTGATCAGCACGTGATTCAAATACAGGAAGAACACAATCAGCGAGACAAAGTACAGCACATTCGCCGGGGTCAGTGTGCCCAGCGAAAACTCTTCCAGTCGTGCCCCCAGCGTCAGTTCGCGCAGCGGTCCCGACACGTTCTGCAGGCGGTCCGGCAGATCAATACCCACCACCGACAGAATCCGCGCCACGGACCCGGCCAGCGTCGCTACGATCAGTGACAAATACGAAGGCACCGCCACCAGCACGGCACCCAGAATGAAGGCGACCGTTTTGCTGTTCGTCAGCGCGGAGGCAAACATCCCCACCGCCAGCAGGCAGGCACCCGCCAGGAAGTACCCAATGTACGTGTTGAACAGCAGCAGGCCATCTGGTTCACCGATCCAGTAGAGCATCAAGGCGTGCGCCACTGAGAACACCAGCGCCACCGTGTAGACACTGACCACGGCCAGATACTTGCCCAACAGAATCTCGAAGTCGCTGGCGGGCAGCGTGAACAGCAATTCGTCGGTCCCCTGTTCGCGCTCGTCTGCCCACACCGCCATCGTGATCGCGGGGATCATGTACAAGAGCAGGAACGGAAAGCTGGTCGTCAACAGATCGAGTGACGCCGAGTTGTCGATAAAGAACCGCGGCGAGAAGGCAACGAAGGCCCCCCCGACCACGAATACCACGATGAAGAGGTACCCAATCACGCCCGAGAAATAACTTTGAAAGTTTCTCAGGCAAACGGCAGAAATCACGTGCCAACGTGGCATCGCGGGGCTCTCCTTCGATCAATCAGGATCACAGATGGATCAGAACCGGTTTGGCTCTGATTGTCCGTTCCAGCAGCAAATGGCCATCAACGGTCACTCAAACGGTTTCACACACACACAGCAAGTCACAGTCAGCCCGAATGTCACACCAACAAAAGCTCGGCAGCAGTCTCCGATTCACAACAGCCAGTCCGTCGCAGGCCTTCCATGCACCGGTCGGGCTTAGAGCCCCGTGTGGGTCGGGCATCGCATGGCCTGGCGCAAGCTCCCCCAACCGGACCCGGGGGCTGCGTCACCTGCAGCCCGTAGCCGCGCGGCGGGAGAGCCGGTGAGGAATCACGAGCCCGTCGTCAATTGGCGGAACTTCTGTTCCATCGCAGCCACATCCTGCCCCAGTTCGCTCACCGCACCGTCCAACACGACCCGGCCGGACGTGATCAGCAGCACGCGATCACAGACCGCGTGGACTTCTGCCAGAATATGGGTCGACAGCAGTATCGTCTTGGTCTTGCCCAGCGTGCGGATCAACTC
>JBGSIP010000211.1:0-3487 GCA_041742495.1 Planctomycetaceae bacterium | reverse complement strand
AAGTGAAGGATGTGGAGCTGCTGTTCACGGGCTGGTGCCAGCGATTCGAACTAGCCCCCGATGCCACCGTTCAGGCAGCCTTGAGCGGCTGGCCCGACCCCGACGAACCTGCGGACGATGACGACGGCGCATTGCCCCCCGTGCCACAGAGATTGACAACGGAAGGAGCCGCAACCGATGACGAGTTCTGACCGATCCTCCCGCCGACCATTGCAGCCCCTGCCCCCGGCAGACCCGAATCCAGAAACACGTCGCGACGCTCAACAGCCGAAACCAGTGTCCCGAACACGGCCCAAACAACGTCCAGCCCCGGGAAATCGCCGGCGGGACCGGTTCGGTGTGTTGAATGAATTCGTGGACAAGAGGGCGCAATATCTGAAACCGGTCGATGTGGCGGTCTGGCTGGTTCTCTTCCGCGATACACGCAAGGACGGTTCGGCACGAGTCGCCCAGAGCTACATCGCTCAGCGATTGGGCATCGCTCGGCGAACAGTTGTTCGAGTTGTCCAGCGGCTGGAAAAGCAAGGTCTGGTGTCTGTCGTTCACCGTGGCGGTCGTCACAGGGGCATCAGTATTTACCGTCTCCAATTCGGGCCATAGGCGAAGGTTTCAATGTGACAAATCGTGCAAAAGCTGGTGTCACCAGTGTCACACTATCCAGAAGGATATCCATTACGGCACGCCCTCCGCTTTGGCTGCGGGCGGCCGTCAGTTGACAGACGACACTCCGCCCGCAAAGCAGCACGACCAGCCGACCGGTCGGACACTTCGCCATTCCCTGCACACCGCGGCAACCCTGCTGATGCGCAGGACGTGGCACGGGTTCCCGCCCGGGGTTTCAGTTCAGGATCGATACAGTTGAAACGCCATTCTGCCCCCCGCAGTGAACTGCAATGGCGCGCACGACGTTGAATGTTTAGGATGCCACCAGCAACCAAGGAAAGGAACTCCCTTCATGGCTTCCCTCTGTCACGACAAAGACGGCACCAAGCGCGTCCTGCTGAACCCCGACGAGCACGGCAAGCGGGCCAAAATCACGCTGGGCAAAGTCTCCAAGCGGACGGCCGAAGACATTCACCGCCGCATTGAGAAGCTGGTCGAATGCAAGTCGGCGGGAACGTCGCTCGACCAGTCCACCGCCGAATGGCTGGCCAGCATCGATTCCCGCCTGCACGCCCGACTGGTCAAGGCGGGACTGGCGGAAGTGCGCGAAGTGGATGTTGTGCCGAACCCCGAGACCGACATCGTTCGGCTGGGAAGCTTTCTTGATGCCTACGTGGCCGGTCGACAAGACGTGAAGCCCGCGTCTCTGTTGGCGGTCGGCCAAGCGGTCCGCAATGCCAAAGCATTCTTCGGCACGGATCGAGACCTGGCGACGATCTCAGCCGGCAACGTCGATGACTTCAAACGCTGGATGCTGACTCACGAGAACCTGGCCCCGGCGACCGTCGGCAAGCGGTTGGCCTATCTGGCCGAGTTCTTTCGGTACGCTGTGCGGCGGGAACTGCTCAACCGGAACCCCTGTGATGGGATCAAGCGCCCGCACGCCAAGAATCCGGCGCGTCAGCACTACGTGCTGGTCGAGATCATTGAAGACGTGATGGCATCCACCGCCGACCCGCAGTGGCGGCTGCTCATGGCCCTGAGTCGCTACCTGGGGGTCCGTGTCCCCAGCGAGCCGCTCTCGCTGGAGTGGTCGCACGTGAACTTTGAGACGGGCCGGATTGTGCTCCCCTCGCCCAAAACGGAGCGCCACGGCAAAGGTAGCCGGGTGGTGCCGATCCTCCCCGAAATCCGTCCGCACCTCGACGCGGTGTGGGACGCCGCGGAACCGGGCACCTCCTACGTGTTTGAACGCCTGCGGGGACGGGTGACGATTGACCGGGGCTACTGGCAGGCCACGAACCTGCGGACACACTTCGAACGGCTGATCATTCGGGCCGGCCATCGCCCTTGGCCGAAGCTGTGGCACAACCTACGGAGCAGCGCGGAGACGGACCTTGCCCAGCGGTTCCCGATTCACGTCGTTTGTCAGTGGCTGGGCAACAGTCGGGCCATCGCGCAGGACCACTATCTGCAGGTGACGGAACGCGACTTCCAGCGAGCTTGTACACCGGTCGAAAAACCGGCGCAGATTCCGGCGCAGAATCAGCCAGAACTAAACGGAAGTGCGCTGAACAGTCTCGGGGCGAAAACAAAAAAAGCCCCGGAATTTCCGGAGCTTTCTGAATCTTGCTGTTCAGTGACTGAACAAATGATCGGGGCGACATGATTTGAACATGCGACCTCCTGCTCCCAAAGCAGGCGCTCTAGCCAAGCTGAGCTACACCCCGGACACTCACGAATAGTATTCCGACCCGACCGCTGCCGTCAATCACTGGATTCTCACCCGCTCTTTTCGGACTCGCCCGACTCGGAAAAGGTTCGCGGATCTGGGTGGCTGATCTGGCACCGCCGGGAAATTTCGACCTCCGAGACCGCTTGACGCTGTTCTCCCGGACGAGTTCCGCCCCGCGCCCAGGTGGGCTTTTCGCTGCCGGATGCTGGCGGGCTGGTGGCCGGCCGAATCAGGCGGCGTCCCGGCGGGAATCTCGCAGGCGGAACAGGAGGGCCTCAAATTCGTCGTTGGAATTGAAGTCAATGACCACGTGGCCGCGATCTTTGCCGCGCAGCCGGATCGCCACTTTCGTTTGCAACGCCGCGCACAACTGCTGTTCCAGTTCCCGGAGATGATTGGTCGGGGGCGGCGGGGGATTGCGACTGCGGATGTCCGGGTCGCCAATCTGCTCCCGGCGATCACGGACGGCCGCTTCCGTTTGCCGAACGGACCACTGGTTGGAATGAATCTGCTCGGCCAGCGCCAACTGATCTTCGAGTGCCAGAGGCAACAGCGCGCGGGCGTGCCCCGCTGTCAGCTTGCCTTCCTGTACCGCGTTCTTGACGGGGACCGGCAGATCCAGCAGTCGCAGCGTGTTGCTGACCGCCGAGCGGCTCATGCTCAACTGCCGGCTCAATTCTTCGATCGAGCTTTCGAAGGCCTCGATGTATTCGCGAAAGGCTTCGGCCTTTTCGATGTCGTTCAGATCCTGTCGTTTGAGGTTTTCTTCAAACGCAAATTCCGCGGCAGTCTTGTCGATCACGTCGATGATGCGACAGGGGACTTCCGTCAACCCGGCCTGCTTGGCCGCCAGCCAGCGGCGCTCGCCAGCCACCAGTTGATAATTGCCCTGATATTCACGCACCAGTAGTGGCTGAAGTACCCCGTGGACCAGCACGCTGTCGGCCAGTTCTTTCAGGGTGTCTTTGGGAAAGTGTCGCCGCGGCTGATACACGTTGCGCTGAATGCGAGTGACGGGAATCTGTCGCACGTCGAGCTTTTGAATCGCAATCTCTGGCGGCTCGCTACCGCTGCCGGCGGCCACCCGCGGCGCACTGACAACGCCATCTTCGTGCACCGGGCTGTTGCCGCCCAACAGCGCCATGAGTC